>JAQVBQ010000061.1 GCA_028690215.1 Bacteroidales bacterium
AAAACTACGAGTTTATCATAGCAGGTCTCCCCTATTTAGAACCTGATTTCGATAATCCAGTTCAGGATTACGAATCGATTTCAGCTCAGGTTATCTCCTCTCTAGACGAAAAAGACAGAAGATACACTGACTGGCTTAGATATGGTCTAAAATCAGAGAACCTCTCGCCTCACTTCTACAGAACCATAACAAAAAGCAGCAATCGTTTCCTCAAAACATATTTTGCATTCGACCTTATGCTAAGAAACATACAGGCCGCATATCTGAGCAGGAAACAGAGTATAGATCCAGATAAATATCTTGTCGGAGAGAGTGAGATTGTAGAAGCTCTCAAAAAAAACAAGGCTCCGGATTTCGGGATTACATCTGAGGTTGAGTTTGCCTCAAGGTTATTGCAGATATTTGAGATAAAAGACCTTATTGAACGTGAAAAGGCTCTGGATCTTCTCAGATGGGAAGAGGTAAACAAAATATGCACATACAGCTATTTCAGCATGGATGTCATACTATCTTTCATCTTCAAGAGCAGCATAATTAAAAGATGGCATTCCCTGGACAAAAAATCAGGAGAACAGCTTTTCAGAAAATATGTTGATCAGATGAGAGACTCATACAAAATGATAAAAGAATAATTAATTATATATGAAAACCACAGGAAAAGTTACAGGGATTATTGCCAACCTGGTCACAATCGAGGTTGACGGTCCCGTTGCTCAGAATGAGATCTGCTATATTGATCTCTCAGGAACTAAGCTGATGGCCGAGGTTATTAAGGTAAACGGGAAAGAGGCCTATGTTCAGGTATATGAAAGTACTCGCGGACTCAAGACTGGAGATACCGCAGAGTTTGAAGGTCATATGCTGGAGGTTACCCTCGGTCCCGGCCTTCTTTCAAGCAACTACGACGGATTGCAGAACAACCTGGAGACGATGGAGGGGGTATTCCTGAAGAGAGGAGAATATACATCCCCTCTTGATATGGAGAAGCTCTGGCACTTCACTCCTACTGCTGAACCTGGGACAGAGGTCAGTGCAGCTGACTGGCTCGGAGAGGTTAAGGAGGGCTGGTTGCCTCACAAGATAATGGTTCCTTTTATATATAAAGAACAGTATATTTTAAAACATGTGGCACCAGAGGGTGATTATAAAGTATCTGACAAAATAGCTGTCATTACTGACTCTGAAGGGAATGACCATGAAATAACAATGATGCAGAAATGGCCTGTAAAGGTTGCTATCACTGCATATCGGGACAAACCAAGACCTTACAGGATCATGGAGACCGGCGTAAGATGTATTGACACTTTCAATCCGATTGCTGAAGGAGGTACAGGTTTTATCCCAGGCCCTTTCGGATGCGGTAAGACAGTGCTTCAGCACGCTATTTCAAAACAGGCCGAAGCCGATGTAATAATTATGGCAGCCTGTGGTGAAAGGGCAAATGAGGTTGTTGAGATATTCACCGAATTTCCTTTATTGATAGATGTTCATACCGGACGTCACCTTATGGAGAGGACAACCATCATATGCAACACTTCAAACATGCCAGTTGCTGCTCGTGAGGCATCTGTCTATACAGCCATGACCATCGGGGAATACTACCGTTCAATGGGCTTGAGAGTTCTACTGCTTGCCGACTCTACATCAAGATGGGCGCAGGCACTTCGTGAAATGAGTAACCGTATGGAGGAACTTCCGGGAGCAGATGCTTTCCCGATGGACCTTCCTGCAATCATATCAAACTTTTATGCCAGGGCCGGTCTTGTTAATCTAAACAATGGGAAGACCGGATCTGTAACATTTATCGGGACTGTCTCCCCTGCCGGCGGTAACCTCAAAGAGCCTGTTACAGAATCGACAAAGAAATCTGCAAGATGTTTCTATGCTCTTTCACAGAGCCGTGCGGACAAAAAGAGATATCCTGCTGTCGATCCTATAGACTCATATTCAAAGTATCTGGAATATCCTGAGATCGTTTCAGACCTTAGCACTCGTGTCAATAAAGAGTGGGTAGAGAAGGTAATGAAAGGAAAAAACATAATTCTCAGAGGTAAAGAGGCTTATGAGCAAATCAACATTCTTGGAGATGACGGAGTTCCTATCGAATATCATAGAAAATTCTGGAAATCTGAATTGATCGACTTCATTATATTGCAACAGGATGCCTTTGACAAGATTGACTCTGTTACTTCACTTGAAAGACAGGAATATATGTACTCTCTTGTGATTGATATTTGTGAAAAGGATTTCTCTTTTGAGGATTTCGAAGAGTGTGGTACTTTCTACAAGGGTCTGATCAATATATTGCGTCAAATGAACTACTCTGAATTCAAGAGTGAGAATTTCAACAAATACCTGGAACAGTTAAACAAGGAGATAAACAATGGAAGGTAGAGCATTTCAAAAGATATACACTCAACTGGAGTCTATCACAAAAGCAACTATTTCCCTAAGGGCAAAAGGAGTTGCTAATGACGAGCTTGCAACTGTTGCCGGTCGTCTTGCACAAGTTGTAAAAATCAAGGGTGATCTCATAACATTACAGGTTTTCTCAGGGACTGAGGGTATTGCAACAAATGCAGAGGTTTCCTTTTTCGGAGACCCACCTTCACTGATGGTAAGTGAGGAGCTTTCAGGAAGGTTTTTCAATGCTTACGGTGAACCTATCGACAACGGACCTGCTGTTGAGGGAGAAAAGAGATATATCGGCGGACCTTCAGTCAACCCTTTCAGAAGAAAACAACCTTCAGAACTGATTCCTACCGGAATTGCCGGTATTGACCTTAACAACACACTCGTTTCAGGACAGAAGATTCCGTTTTTTGCCGATCCTGACCAGCCATACAACCAAGTAATGGCAATGGTTGCTCTCAGAGCAGATGTTGACAAGATTATTCTTGGCGGAATGGGTATATCAAATGACGATTACCTCTTTTTCAAACAGAGTTTCGAAAACGCGGGAGCCCTTAGCAAGATCATTAGCTTTGTAAATACAACGGAACAACCTCCGGTGGAAAGGTTGCTGATTCCTGACATGGCACTCGCTGCTGCTGAATATTTTGCTGTGGATAAGAATGAGAAGGTTCTTGTGCTGTTGACAGACATGACACTTTATGCAGATGCGCTAAGTATAGTTAGTAACCGTATGGACCAGATTCCTTCAAAAGACTCTATGCCGGGTTCACTATACTCAGACCTTGCCAAAATCTATGAAAAGGCTGTGCAGCTGCCTGACGGAGGTTCAATCACAATCATTGCAGTTACAACCTTAAGTGGAGGCGATATTACTCATGCCATACCTGACAATACCGGATATATCACAGAGGGACAGCTCTTCCTGAGAACCGACTCTGATACCGGAAAGGTTATTGTCGATCCTTTCAGGTCTCTTTCACGTCTGAAACAGCTTGTTATCGGAAAGAAGACAAGAGAGGACCACAACTATGTGATGAATGCTGCCGTAAGGTTGTATGCTGATGCAGCCAATGCAAAGACAAAGCTGGAAAATGGATTCGATCTGAGCGATTATGACAACCGCTGTCTCGATTTCGCCAAAGAGTACTCCACAAAATTACTAGCAATTGATGTAAACATAAATACCACAGAGATGCTTGATACAGCATGGGAACTCTTCAGGAAATACTATTCACCTGCCGAGCTCGGTATCAAGGAATCTATTATGAATAAATATTGGAAGAACTGACACTGATTAATCATGGCAATTAAGTTCCAATTCAATAAAACATCGCTTAACGATCTCAACAAACAGTTGAAGGTCAGGACAAATGCTTTGCCCACTTTGAAAAACAAGGAGTCAGCACTTCGTTTCGAGGTGAAGAGGGCAAAATATCGTTCTGACGAACTTGTACATAAGCTTGAGTCATCACTGAAGGCATATGAGAGTATGTCAGGATTATGGAATGAATTCAGGCCCGATTTAATAAAGGTTAGAGATGTCATCCTTGAGACGGTTAAAGTTGCCGGAGTTAAAACTCCCAGCTTAAAGGAGATTATTTATGACGAGGCAACCTTCAACATTTTTGCCGAGCCACTGTGGTATTCTGACGGCATACAGATACTCAAGGATTTATCCTCTCTTGGAATTGAGTCTGAAATTTATTTAGAGAAGATGAGACTTCTTGATTTCTCCAGGAAGAAAACCACTCAAAAGGTAAATCTCTATGAAAAGGTACAGATTCCGGGATATCAGGAGGCTATACTTAAGATAAAGAGATTTATGGAGGATGAGGAGAATCTCTCAAAAGCATCACAGAAAATTGTCAAAAACAGACACATGGCAGAGGAGGAGGCCGGATTATGATTGCTAAGATGGACAAATACTCACTGATGTTATTCCATACAGATCTTCCGGAATTTCTGGAGCATCTGCAGGAACTGGGTGTTGTTGACATAACCAGACAAGGTCATGCTGTTGATGCCAAATCGAAGGAGCTCTACGACCTTATCCTGAGGTATCGCAATATTATCAAGAAAATAGACTCAACCATATCTTCGATTGAAGGGAAGAGTATAGACAAGAAACTTGTGGAACTTTCATCTCCTGTGGATCAACTTCTTCAGGAGTGTGAGAATCTCTACTCAAACAGATCCGCTTTTGATTCAGAGATTCAACAAATGCTCCGCGATAAGGCAGAGGCCGCCTTATGGGGAGATTACGACTCAGAAGATATATCCAGGCTGAAGGCACTTGATTTTGACCTGCATTTCTACACCACTCTTGAAAGCAAATTCAATGATCAATGGCAAAAAGACCACATACTTCATATTCTCAATAAGATAAACGGGAAACTATACTTTGTAATTCTGTCGCCTAAAGGGAGTGAACTCAAATTCAAGCTTCCAGAGAGCAAGTTCCCTCCTGTCCCATACCATATCATTGAACAGAGAGAGAACAATCTCAAGGCACAAATCGAAATCAACGAGAAGAGAATCGTCTCGTACACATTGTGCAAGGATATATTCAAGAAGAGATATGAATCCCTCAATATGGAACTTGACCGGTATCTTGCCAAGGTTTCATCCAAGAAGGAGGTTGAGGATTTTATAGATACCTTACAGGGTTTTGCTCCTACGGAAATAAGGGAAAAGGTGTCTGAATTCCTTGACATGGAGGGTGTATACTATGAGCTGGAACCGGCAAAAGAGGAGGACAACCCTCCTATTAAGTTAAAAAACAACTTCTTTGCCCGACTTTTCGAACCAATCGGTGCTCTCTATATGTTTCCGAAATATGGTGAACTGGACCTGACACCTTACTTTGCTCCTTTCTATATGTTATTCTTCGGTCTATGTCTCGGAGATATGGGATATGGATTAACACTTATGATTGTTGGAGGGGTTGCCAAGCTTAAACTTCCCAAGATGAAAAGTTTACTCACACTTGTTCAGCTCTTGGGATTAGGGGCCTTCCTGATGGCTAGCCTTACAGGAACGGCTTTTGGCGGTAAACTTGCAGAATGGCTTCCTTTACCTCAGTCAATAACCTCACTCTTCTTTTCTGATATAAAGATGTTTTGGTTTGCAATCATCTTTGGACTTGTGCATATAATATTTGCGCGATTGATTACTGCCATAGATTCAATAATACGAAAAGGATGGCAATACGGAATGGGGAACATAGGATGGGTAATAATAATAATTTGGGCATCTTTCGCTTATGCAAAGACAATTATTCCTGAATTGGCACTGCCTTCATGGTTTAATTATCTTGCTATCGCAGGAGGTGTATTGATTCTGGGCTTCTCATCAACCGAAGGAAACATCTTCTTGCGTATCATAAAGGGAACTATCTCTTTGTATGACATCACCGGTATTTTCGGAGATATGCTTTCATACATAAGGCTTTTCGGACTTGGCACATCCGGTGGAATCCTCGGTATGGTTATCAACTCTGTTGCATTCAGTCTGACAGCGATTCCATACGTTGGTTGGTTCTTTACTATCTTACTGCTCATTGTAGGTCACATTGCAGTACTTGGACTATCATGCCTTGGGGCTTTTGTACACCCTATGCGTCTGACATTCGTGGAATTCTATAAAAACGCTGGTTTTACAGGAGGCGGAAAAGAGTTCAGGCCTCTGAGAAAAATATATGGACAATAAACAATAATCAGATAATAATTAATAATTATGGAACAATCTTTACCTCTTTTTATGGCTTATACTGGCCTGGCATTCATGCTGACACTTGCATGTATCGGTAGTGCAATGGGTGTAACTATCTCCGGAAACGCAACGATTGGAGCCTTGAAGAAGAACCCTGACATTTTCGGTTCTTCCATGATCCTTACCGCTCTTCCTTCTACTCAGGGATTGTATGGATTTGCCGCTTTCTTCCTCACTTTAAGTAAACTTAAAGAAATTCCTGTTTTGACACTTGGTAACGGACTTGCAATTTTTGCAGTAGGGCTGGCACTTGGATTTGTAGGTTTATTCTCTGCTTTTTATCAATCTAAGATTTGTGCTAACGGAGTAGTAGAAATGAGTAACGGACAGGATGTATTCGGTAAGACACTTATTCTTGCCGTGTTCCCGGAACTCTATGCTATTCTGGCATTTGCTGCCGCATTCCTGGCTCTTCCGGCGTAATCTTTTTAGAACAGATATTGGGTGTTAAGGTATTTTTTGATACCTTAACACCCTGATTTTTTATATATACGCCCAACTAAAACACAGATTATCATGTCTTTAATTAAATCAATATCAGGCATAAGGGGGACAATCGGAGGAGTTGCAGGAGATGCTCTCACACCTCTTGATATAGTAAAGTTCACTGCAGCCTATTCTGCCCGACTGAAGATGAGACTACCGGGAAAAGAGAGATACAGAGTTGTAGTCGGAAGAGATGCAAGAATTTCCGGAGAAATGGTAGACAAAGTCGTTTGCGGAACTCTAATGGCTTGTGGAGTAGATGTTATCAATGCAGGACTTGCCTCTACACCGACCGTTGAGATGGCCGTTACTTTTGAAAATGCTGATGGTGGAATAATTCTGACAGCATCACACAATCCAAGACAATGGAATGCCCTCAAACTGCTTGACCAGAATGGTGAGTTTCTTGATGGCAAAGAGGGAGAACTATTGTTGGAGTGTGCAACAAAAGAGAGTTTTTCTTTCAGTGAAGTTGACTCAATAGGCAGCTATACATACAAGGATTTTACAGACAAGCATATTGAGGCAGTACTCTCCCACCCGCTTGTAGATATAGAAGAGATATACAGAAGTGGTTTTAAAGTTGTCCTTGACGCAGTAAATTCTGTTGGAGGCATAGTGATGCCAAGACTACTTGAAGCAATGGGGGTGACTTGTATTCAGCTCAATTGCGAACCAACCGGTAATTTTGCCCACAACCCTGAACCGCTGCCAGAGAATCTGACAGCCCTGTCTGAGAGAGTGGTATCTGAAAAAGCCGACCTCGGGATTTCTGTTGATCCGGATGTAGACAGACTGGCATTGATATGCGAGGACGGGACTCCATACGGTGAGGAGTACACTCTCGTTACCGTTGCAGATTATATTCTGAAAAACAAGAAGGGTTCTACTGTCTCCAATCTATCCTCTTCAAGAGCACTGAGAGATGTAACCGAGGCTGCAGGATGTCTCTATTCAGCCTCTGCAGTCGGAGAGGTAAATGTCGTAGCTGAGATGAAAAGAGTCAATGCTGTGATCGGAGGAGAAGGTAACGGTGGAGTTATTGTTCCCGGTTTTCACTACGGAAGAGATGCCCTGATTGGAACCGCCCTATTCCTGACACATCTGGCAAAAAGCAAGATAAAAG
Organism: Bacteroidales bacterium; assembly: GCA_028690215.1. GTDB lineage: Bacteria > Bacteroidota > Bacteroidia > Bacteroidales > UBA932 > Bact-08. The sequence goes on from JAQVBQ010000061.1 coordinate 7,799, forward strand.
CAACATCTTTAAGAGATGGTTATCCGAAATATTTTATTTCAAAAAATAAAATAGAACTATCTGCAGGTATAAACGTTGATAAGGTACTGGCTGAAATAAAAAAAGTATATTCAGAACACAGAATCACAGATATAGACGGGGTCAAGGTCGATTTTGACAGCAAGAAACAGTGGGTTCACCTGCGGAAATCAAACACAGAGCCGATTATTAGAATATATGCCGAGGCACATACAGAAGAGGCGGCTGATAAACTTGCACAGGAAGTAATAGGAAAAATTAACGAAATAATTAAATAGTCTCAGATGTTTTCATTCAGAACAACTTCTCTCCTTGAACAGCCGGACAATGTCTTAAGGACCGGCAGACTGGGGATTCTTTGTAACCAGGTAGCATGGCAGCCCGATAAAGGTGAATATCTTTTTGAAACCTTATACAAAAGAGGCCGTTTGAAAAGAGTATTTACCCCAGAGCATGGCCTCTTCGGTGAGTTACAGGATCAGGTAACTCTTGACGATACAGATGCATACGGTAAACTTGGCCTTGATGGTTGTGAATTTGTATCTCTTTACGGAACTGATGAGAAGTCTCTATCGGCAAGTGCAGACAAGCTTGAAGATCTGGACGCACTGATAATTGAGTTGCAGGATGTAGGTTCTCGTTACTACACATTTACGACTACTGTCTTCAACCTATTCAAGGTGCTCAAAAAACATGATCTTAACCTCTCAATATACATTGTTGACAGAATGAATCCTGCGGGAAGACAGGTAGAGGGCACAATGTTGGAAAAGGGATATGGCTCGTTCATAGGCATCGAGGGTATTCCGCACAGACACGGGCTTACATTCGGAGAATTGACAAACCTGTTTTACAACGAGATTAATGCAAAATTCCCACTCCATATCATTGCCTATACTGCAGAAAAGGTAAGTAAAGACCTTCTGCCATGGAGTATTCCACCCTCTCCGAACATCCCGGGATTGTTCACCTGCCATTTTTACAGTGGTCAGGTATTATGGGAAGGAACAAATGTCAGTGAGGGACGCGGAACAACCAGACCATTTGAAGTGTTCGGAGCACCGTTCATGTCTAATCTTTTGGAATACAACAAGAAACACGGATATTCCAACTGGAATGATCCTGATAATCCCATCTCTGATCCTGCAGTTTATATTAGGTGGCAGAAATTCATACCTACTTTCCACAAATATAAAGGAGAAGTATGTACCGGTTTTCAACTGCATCCTGTGCCAGGCGTGCAGTACCATGCATTGGCACACAATTTGAAAATAATAAGGTTCGTAGCAGAAAACTGTCCGGGCTTCAATTTTCCTGATGGAATCTATGAAAGAGGCAATGACAAAAGTGCAATTGAACTGCTTCTCGGAGACAGAGTGTTGATAGATTATGTTAAAGGATCTACAGACTGGGAAACTGTCAAGGAACACATTAAAGTCGAAGAACAGAAATGGATAAGAAAAGCCAAGAAGTTTATGCTTTACGAAGAACAACTTTATAGATGTAAATAATTTAACTTATATTAATAAATGGCAAATCCAGTTTTATCGGAAAAAATTTTTAGAACAAATCAGGCGACATCAGCAAGTACTGGTACCATGACCGTAAAGGGCACCGCAACAAAATCATTGATTTTGATACTTATGATACTTGCCGGAGCAATGTACACATGGAAAATTGCATATGAAGCTATCAACCCCGCTTCATTACAACCATGGATGTGGGGTGGAGTCATCGGAGGTTTCGTCGTTGCTATGATTATCAGTTTCAAACCAATTTGGGCACAGTATCTTGCACCAATATACGCTGTACTTGAAGGGCTATTCCTCGGTGCAATATCTGCGGTCTTCAGCCAGGCCTTTGCTGCAACTGCTCCCGGCATTGTAATGAATGCAACACTTCTGACCATTCTCACAGCAGTTGTCATGCTTATAATATACAGGACAAATCTTATTAAAGTAGACGGCAAATTTGCCAGAATAATGTCTATTGCTATTGGAGCTATTGCCTTGTATTATATTGTTTCTATGGTGTTATCCCTGTTTGGCGTAAATCTTACCATGCTTCACAACAGTGGACCGTTGAGCATAGGCATAAGCCTTGTTATTATAGGAGTCGCAGCTTTTAGCCTTCTGTTGGATTACGAATTCATCGTCAGGGCATCGGAATCGGGAGCTCCAAAATATATGGAGTGGTATGGAGCCTTTGGTCTCATGGTTACTCTTGTATGGTTATACTTAGAGATACTCAAAATTCTGGCAAAATTTGCAGGAAACCGTGAATAATTTTGGTCATAAACAAATTATTAGTACTTTTGCAACCCTATTATTTAATACAAATAAGCAATGAAAAAAGGAATACATCCCGAAACCTACCGTCTTGTAGCTTTCAAGGATATGTCAAATGACCA
>JAQVBQ010000012.1 GCA_028690215.1 Bacteroidales bacterium
TGAATTTGACATTACATTTAAGCTGATTGGTCTTAATAAGGTATTCCAGAGCCTTGACATGCATGAAACCCTGACCTTTGTCGTCATTTGCACCACGGGCATAGATTGCACCATCCCTTATTTGAGGTTCGAAAGGCGGAGTTGTCCACTTTTCGATTGGATCTGCGGGTTGTACGTCATAGTGGGCATATACCAAAATTGTAGGAAGTGACTTGTCTAATATCTTTTCTCCAAATACAACAGGGTGACCTTTTGTCTTGTATACGGAAGCTTTGTCTGCACCAGCTGCTAAAAGCAACTGTACATATTTTTCAGCAGCTTTCTGCATATCACTGTTGTGCTCCGCCATAGAGCTCACTGATGGAATTCTCAGCAGTTCAAATAATTCTGAGAGAAATCGATCACTGTTTTCCTTAATGTAATTTTTCATAATAGATTTTTGCTAAAATGTATATCTGAAGCTTATACCGAAGTTTGCAGGTTTGATACCTGAATTCGTCACCATTTGTAATTGCGGGTTCCAATCAAAGGCTAATATAAATGGTTGATCCGGAAGTTTATACTCAATACCGCTGATCATGTCTATTGACAATACGGCACCATCTTTATACTCACCTGCAACGTAAAGTCCGAATGATACACCCGGACCACCGAAGAGAGAGAGTCCGTCAACTCCGAGGTTATAATGGTACTCCCCGTAAGCTGAGAGAGTCATTTTGCGATCATTTTTTCCAATGATATCCAGAGCAGTTATAGCCTCGAATGCTGAACCTGCTGTGAGAAACTGTTTGTATGATGCACCGATGCTTGTACCAAGACGAGCACTGACAGCTCTTTCGTAATCCTGACCTTTGGCACTTAGAGTAATCAGGAGTGCAGAAATTATAATTAAAACTTTTTTCATCTTTCGTGGGTTTAAAAGTAACTTATGGTCTTCCCTTCAATTTCTGTAAGCAAGTTGTTTGCCAAACGGCTTGCACCTATTCTGAACAGGTGTGGGTTTAGCCAATCCTTGCCAAGTATATCCTCTACAATTGCATAGTATAGAACAGCCTCGCCCGGTGTAGATATTCCTCCTGCCGGTTTGAACCCTACACGTTTGCCTGTTTTCTCATAATTCTCCTTGATCTTGCTGCACATTATATATGCTGCTTCCGTAGTTGCAGCCGGTTCCATCTTTCCTGTTGATGTTTTGATAAAATCAGCACCGGCTTCAATTGCAAGCGAAGAAGCCTCTGCTATCATTTTGTGCTCCTTCAGGGCTCCTGTCTCCAGAATTACTTTCAGATGCTTTTCTCCAATAGCCTCCTTTATGCTCTTGATCTCTTCAAATGCTCCTCTCATGTCATTGTCCAGGAACTTACTCAATGCAAGCACTATGTCAACCTCGTCTGCCCCTTTCTCAACAGCCATCCGGCATTCCGCGATTTTTATCTCAGGGAAACTTTGTGAAGATGGAAATACACCGGCAACGACAGCAATCCTGACACCTTCAACCTTGAGCTGAGATCTTACTTGTCCTGCAAAGTTCGGATATACACATACTGCAGCAACCGAAGGGTAAGAAGGGTAAATATCATTGAAAGCGTTTACCTTCTCTATCATACCGGCAACTTTAGAAGGAGTGTCGGTTGAATTCAGTGTTGTAAGATCAATTAAACTGAAGCATCTTTTGTAAATCTCTTGCATCCCGTCTCTGCTCACAATATCTGCCTTTATTCTTGCTATTTCATTTTCAATGTTTTTCATGATTCTATTTTATTAATCAACTTTTGTATCTATCCAAATAGTTACAGGCCCGTCGTTAATGAGTGAAACCTTCATTTCAGCTCCGAAAATACCTGTTTCAACCTTTTTCCCAAGTGCAGCCTCAAGTTCTTTTATAAACCTTTCATATAGAGGTATGGCTTTTTCAGGTCTTGCCGCTTTTATATAAGAGGGTCTGTTCCCTTTTCTGGTCTGTGCATATAGTGTGAACTGGCTTACAAGAAGTATGGATCCCCCTTTTTCAATGACAGAATGGTTCATAACCCCCTTGTCATCATCAAATATACGGAGATTTACAACCTTTTTTACAGCATAAGCTATGTCACTTTCGCCATCCTCATCCTCAAAGCCGACTAAAACCATGAGACCTCCGCCGATCTTCCCGGTATAGGATCCGTCGACCATAACTGATGCTTCAATTACTCTCTGAACAACCAGCCTCATGTCTTATCCGCTAATTTTTACCATATAGCCTCTCTCTCTGAGTGGCGCAGCAATTTGTTCCATCTCCTCAATTGTAACCTTGCTAAGGTTCTTTGCAGGAGTCTCCCTGTCTATTGTGTATATCATTACCTCTCTCGGGTCGAGCTCGACAGCAAGTGCCTGCCATGCCACAACCTCTTCCGGAGTAGTGTTGTCAATCAAACCTCCTTCGAATTCACCCCTCAGGAACATCGTCTGCAGGACAAAACGGCCTTTTAGAGGTTCCAGATCTCTCTTAAGTTTCCTGATAGAGTATGCGTAAGCGGGACGGTTTATCAGAATAGTTGTTCTGTCAAAAGCAGAGTCAACCTTAAGAATTGCATTGTCTACCTTCAGAAGGGCCTCGGAAGTCTCTTTTTTTGAAATGCCGCTACCATTGGACAACACAGATACCTTTGCATTCGGAACATATCTGTTTCTAAGGGTCAAGGTATCCTCTATGATTGCTGCAAAATCGGGATGCATTGTTGGCTCCCCGTTTCCGGAAAATGTTATTGTATCTATCTTCTCTCCGGATTCGGAATAGTGTGCGAGAACTCTCTCCAGACTTGTGCGGACATCCTCTCTCTTTGGCAACTTTCTGTCATCCTTGCCATCTTTGTTAAACCCGCATTCGCAATAGAGGCAATCAAAGTTGCACCACTTTCCGTTTCTGGGAAGGAGGTTGACTCCGAGAGATGTCCCAAGCCGGCGGCTTTTTATTGGACCGAAAATTATCTCATTGAACAAAATTGTTGACATAGTTGCTGAATTTTAAACCAGCCTTCTTGAGCGGCTGTTATTATTAAGTTGCATCTTTTCCCAGTCAATCCCCTCGATAAGTACAACTCCAGGTCTTTTACCAACAGAAAGAGTGCCAAGAGTGTCGTCTTTACCAAGGAATTTAGCTCCATTCAAAGTAGCCCATTGGAGTATCTCATTCAGAGGTATGTTAGGTAAATAGCGTTGCACTAATTTAATCTCCTCGACAATCGAAAGAACTTTGTTGCTTGAGAGGCTGTCTGTACCCAGAGTTATTGTGCACCCTTTGCGTCTCATTAGCTCCAGCGGAGGAAGAGATCTGTGGATAAACATATTGGATAAAGGACAGATTGCCCAGAATAGATTTTCGGCTAAATCCATAGCGTAGTCAATGCTCTCTTCATTTGTCGCAGTATTGTGAACAAGCAGGATGTGCTCACGGATCTTGTTCCTGTCAGACTTCCATACTTCAGTGATGTTGTCCATGAAATATGTGAGAGCACTTTTGCCTGTTACAGGTGGGGTGCTCAAACCTCTTCCCTTATAGTCGTCAGCAAGTGGACCGGTTCCTGTTTTAATGAGTTCCTCCTCTTCCCAGCTCTCTTGATTGTGATAGGAGAGGTATCCCTCTTTAAGAGCCTCTCTGCTTGACGCTTTATTTAAGGCAGGGCTCATGGTATAGCAGGAGTGTGGGGTTGGTGCGGCATCGATTCCGAACGATTTGGCTGTCTGATGTAATTTTTCAACATTTTGCATCACACTCTCACAATCCTTTGGTTCAGAACCGAAGACTTCTAGAAAAGTGCGGGTGTACATCGGAGATTTTGATTTCTTATTGAAACTTTCGTCACAATTGCTGATGTCTGCCATAGCTGATACGCCGCTTTGGTATAGTTGATCCATCTCATGTTCCAGCGCACTTATACGATCAGAAGCTCCCACACTCTCCCTGAGAGCATTTATCTGATGGATGAAGCCGGCCATGCCGGTGTCTTCAGCAAATGCACCTTTTAGGTGAGAAAGTTCTATATGGCAATGTGAATTTATAAAACCGGGGCAAATGATCCCATTATAAAATTCGGTACTCTCACTCTCTTCACCATCTTTCAGTTGCCCGATCTCCAGAATCTCACCGTTAGTGTTCAGGCAGAGATAGCCTCTCAGGATTGGGTTCCGGTCTATTGGAAATAGATATTGCGCCGCGATTTTTCTCATACTGATAAAATTTTTTTCCTTCGTTCTTAAAATTATTTTGCCACCATATCAGCATCATAGGGTGTTCATATCTGGTTGTCAATGAATCAGGTATGTATATGCGCCTGTTTGGAAAGAGTTCCGGTGCAAAAAACCATCTCAGGGCCCTCTCTCTGGAATCCATAAATTTCAGTGAATCTGCATCTTTAATAAGCTTGCGGATAGGTGCAAATGTTGAGTCGCTTCCTTGATATGCAGCAATTGCTGTTTTTACCTCTTGAAGTCTTTTTTCAAGAATATCCCGGGCTGACATAAATGAACTCTTGAGTTTTAATGGTGTGGGCAGGTAATAGTTGAATGTATTTATTAGATCTTTTGTGCTGTAGCCGTGTTTTTTAAGGACCGGTTCATAGATAAGCACACTGTCTGCCTTTGATAACATCATCGGGTCATTCATGACAGAGCGGTCTGCCATATATATGTCTGCCAGTATCTGAGGAAGCTCGCTTCTTGGAATAATATCCTTTCTGCTGCATGAAACGGCAATTATGAGAAGTATCGGAAGTATACGGTAAAAACGACTCATTGCTATATTTTTCAGTCGACAAAGTTAATTTATTATTATTATTTTTGCCGCATCAAAAGAGAAAATTAAAAATAGCCATAATGAGAGTTTTAATAATAGGATCGGGGGGGAGAGAATCAGCTTTTGCCTGGAGTATAAGTAAAAGCAGGAGTCTGGAAGCACTATTCTGTGCTCCCGGTAATCCCGGGACAGCAACTCTGGCAACAAACCTGGAGATAAATATAAAGGATTTTAATGCAATAAAAAGAGCAGTTCTGGAACACAAGATAGAATTGGTGATAGTTGGTCCTGAAGAGCCTCTTGTTAATGGTCTTGGAGATTTTTTCAGATCTGATGATCAGCTTAAGGATACTCTTTTTATTGGTCCTGACAGGAAAGGGGCTCAGCTGGAAGGGAGCAAGGAGTTCGCCAAAGAGTTTATGGAAAAGTGGTCAATTCCAACTGCTTCATACAAGAGTTTCAATAAATCGTCAATCAAAGAGGCAGAAAAGTTTCTTGAAACGTTGCGTGCTCCATATGTGCTTAAGGCTGATGGCCTTGCAGCCGGTAAAGGGGTGGTGATACCTGATAATATTGATGATGCCAGGAGAGAGTTGAGTTCAATGCTGGATGGAAAGTTCGGGAAAGCAGGTGATAAGGTGGTGATTGAGGAGTATCTTCATGGTATTGAGCTCTCTGTTTTTGTTCTTACTGATGGAAAAGATTACCTTATTCTACCTGAAGCGAAGGATTACAAAAGGATAGGAGACGGCGATACCGGTCTCAATACAGGTGGAATGGGCGCAGTAAGTCCCGTCCCGTTTGCTGATGAAACATTTATGAAAAAGGTAGAGGAGAGGATTATAAAACCGACTGTCGAAGGGCTTAAGAGAGATGGCATAAAGTATACCGGATTTATATTTATCGGATTAATGAATTGCGCCGGAGATCCATATGTGATAGAGTATAATGTGAGAATGGGAGATCCGGAGACAGAGGCGGTACTGCCGAGAATAAAGAGTGATTTGCTCGTTCACCTTGTTGCTGCAGCAAGAGGAGAACTAGGGTCAGAAACTATTGTTAAGGATGAGAGGCAGGCTATGACACTTGTAACTGTTTCCGGCGGTTATCCGGAGGAGTATGCAAAGGGATTCATTATAAACGGACTGGATGAATTGAAGGAGGTCAATCTTTTCCATGCAGGGACTAAGTCTCTGGATGGAAAAATTGTTACTGCCGGAGGAAGAGTCCTTGCTATCACAGCTTTGGGTAATAATATAGAGTGTTGCAGACAAATCCTTTATAGAGAGGTATCTTCTGTCAGATATGAAGGCATATATTTCAGAAAAGATATAGGATCAGACCTGCAGAACTATTAAAATATTTCAGTAGATGCAGTACAATCGTAAATACAACTTCGCAATATCGATACCATATCTGATATTACTGTTTGCATTTATGTCTGTAACTGGATGGATACTACCGGCAGAGAATATACATAGATGGATTCCTGTTATGGCGGGCTTTGTAGATATTGAGGATATACCGTTGCTTGATTCTCATATTATTGCTGCCGTCTTACTGATAATAACATCTGTCTCATTGTATGCTTTCAATGAGCGGTATATAATGATTGGGCGTGTAACATTGACTTTACCGTTAGTCTTTTTGATTCTTGCGCTCTCTTCTCCTTTGAGCCTGATTTTTTCCGGGACATCGGTAGCCTCTCTTTTTCTTCTGTGGTCTCTCTATACAACTCTTACACTAAAGAGAAACGATCAGAACTCTTTTCTCTCTGTTTTTCTGTCCACTACTGCAGCGATGTTTGAACCACTGGCTATTTACATGATTCCGATATCGATGTTTTTCTCAGTCAGGGAGACAACAGTAACTTTGAGGAAAATTGTCCTTATAATTCTAGCTTTTCTTATCCCGTTTGTCTTTATTATCTCTTTGCGCTTCATCTTTTTTGACGATGCTTTTATCTTTGCCGAGGAGTACATGAGGCATCTTAAGATTGGATCAGTTTTGGAACCAAATGTCAGAAGCGTCGCAAATATTCTATTTCTTTTTGAATTGTTAGTGTTAATTCTAGCTTCTATAAAGGATGTGTTCAGAAGGATAAATAGTTTTAAGATAGTAAAAAGTGCATCCTTTGTCAGGTTTACGACAATGATTATTTTTCTGGCAGTTTTAGTGATACTTTATCCCGAATCAAGCAGTTGGCTTATGCAGATAGTATCAATCCCGGCCGCTGTCCTGATTGTGGAATCAACAGGTGAAAATGAAGATAGTCACAAGAGAAAACTTAGTTTTCTTCTTGTGACTATCTTTATGGTACTCAGCAGAATTGTCTGCTTTATTTGATTGTTCTGCCAGGGTATTGTTTAAGTGCAACTTCCAGACATTTCACAGCCTCTTTCAGATCTTCGACCTTTAGCACATAAGCTATTCTTACTTCATTTGTGCCTCTTCCCTTTGTTGCATAGAATCCTGCTGCAGGAGCAACCATCACGGTCTTTCCTTCATATTGGAAATCTTCTAGAAGCCATTGTGCGAACTTGTCACTGTCGTCAACAGGTAAGCTTGCAATTGTGTAGAAAGCTCCCATAGGCATAGGAGTGTATACACCCTCGATCTTGTTTAGTGCCTCGATGAGAAAATCCCTTCTCTTGATATATTCTGCACGAACTGCATCAAAATATGACTGCGGAGTTGCAAGAGCACCTTCGGCAGCAATCTGTCCGTATGCAGGAGAGCAAAGGCGGGCCTGAGAGAAACGAAGTACTGCGTTCATAACCTCCTTATTCTTTGATACAATTGCTCCTATGCGTACGCCGCAAAGGCTGTATCTTTTTGAAACAGAGTCAATAAGTATGACATTCTGCTCGATACCAGGAATATGCATAGCTGAAAAGTGTGGATGATCGGTGTAGCAGAACTCTCTGTATACCTCATCAGCAAATATAAACAGCTCGTGTTTCTTTGCAATCTCTCCCAGTTTGAGCATTGACTCCTTTGTATAGAGTGTACCTGTAGGGTTGCCAGGGTTGCAGATGATGATTCCTTTTGTCTTAGGGGTTATCATCTTCTCAAACTCAGAAGGGTCAGGTAGTGCAAAACCATCCTTAATGCTTGTTGAGATAGGTTTCAGGATTACATCGTTCTGTGTTGCGAAAGAGTTGTAGTTTGTGTAGAAAGGCTCCATCACGATAACCTCATCATCAGGGTTACATGTTACGGCAAGCGCAATCTGGAGAGCCTCGCTTCCACCAGTAGTAATATTAATGTCTTTCTCTGTTACATCAATATTGATACTCTGATAGTATTTAACAAGACCTTTTCTGTAAGATTCATTACCTTTTGAATCTGGATAAGCAACTAGTTCAAGCGTGTTTGTTTTGACCGCTTCAAGAGCCTCTTTTGGAGATTCGATGTCTGGTTGACCGATGTTCAGGTGATAAACCTTTACCCCTCTTTTTTTAGCTTCGTTAGCATATGGCACCAGCTTTCTAATCGGAGAAGCCGGCATGATCTCTGCCTTTTTGGATAATGTAAGCATTAGTGATAATTATTTTATTATGTTGTTACTGTTATTTCATTTTAACATTCACAAGCGATCCCAAAAACCTCTCTACTCCAACCTGCATCACTGATGTTCTTGCCGGATAGTTGTTTGTAAGAATTGCAAAATAGTAGTAATCTCCCCCTTTTCTCTCGACATATCCTGCATAGCACCTGACATTGGACAGTGAACCGCTTTTTGCGTGTATCCTTGATTTAGTGCCACTCTCAACATCCTTTAGAACGCTTTTTAATGTGCCGGGACCTCCCGGTTGTGGAAGGGCTCCGATGAATTCAGCAAAGTTACTCATTTCTTTCATCCTTGCGAAATATTTACAGAAAAATCGAGCAGAGACATAATTCTGTCTGGATAACCCACTTCCATCAACCTGAGTATATCCTCTCAGTGGCAGACCCATGCCGGCAAGCAATCTTTTTGCAGCTACAGCAGATGAGTCATAAGAACCGACACCGGTCATCTGTTTGCCTACCATTTTGAACAGTGTCTCAGCGTAAAAGTTGTTGCTTATTCTGTTGGTTACGTTGATAATTGAGATAAGTCTCGGAGAGTACGTCTCTCCAATAATTACAAGCTCCTCCTGAGGTGGAGCAGGTATCTCTGATATATCAGCTATTCCGGAGGTGCATTCAACCCCTTTTGAGGCAAGAAAAAGCCTGAACTCCTCTGCACACATCAGTGGCGCGAATTTGCTGGAGCCTATCAGTGTATAACTCTCTTTGCCGGCACCGAGACTTCCTTTGAACTCTCCAACCTTAGCCAAATCTGAGATAAAGTAAGAGCTTCTGTCTCCTGTTCCTTCATTTCCTGTAACAAGCCTATTCTTATAAACCATACCGGGCAGTGACGGGTATACACTACTGAGTTCAACTGGTTCACCTTTGGCTTTTCCTGGTATAAATGTGAAATACTGAAGATTCTCGCAGAAGGAGAGCCCTGAGGCTGTGCTTCCGTAATATGGTCCCAGATTACTCCATGACCAGCTTTCAGGAATTGCCTCATTTACAAAGAACCTGTCATCTCCTATTATGCTTCCAGTAATTTTATTGATGCCGGCCGCTTTTATAGCTTCATGCCAGAGTGTGAAAATCTTCTCAATTGGTGTTGCTACAGTGTCTTTTGACCCCAGTGTAGGATCGCCTCCCCCGATTATATAAAGATCTCCCTCAAGTACACCATCGGAAATCTTACCTGAATAGCCGATTCTGGTCTTGAAACGGAAGTCAGGACTGAGAATCTGTAATGCAAGCCCTGTGGATATCGTCTTCATAGTCGAAGCTGTCAGCAATGGTGCGTCAGGATTCCATGATGCCACAGCTCTTCCCTTACTGTCCATAACCATTATTCCTACAACGGAGTTGCTGAACAGAGTGTCTTTTTTCATTTGATTTACATGCCTTTGGATATTCCTATCCTTAGCTAACGAATTGTAAGATGTTGCCAATGCTAAGATTATCAGCAACAACGAGGCTGGGTTTTTCATTTCTATAAGGTTGGTTGTTTAAGCAAAAGTAAGGATTTTAATTAATGCATTACGAAATTTTATCTACATTTGCCAGTCATTAAAATCAAAAAATATTTTTCATCAGGATGAGTAGTTTTAGAAAAAGAGCACTGGACGAATTTGCTAGCCACAGAGCTGAGCGTTTTTATGTGGAGGAGAGACCTGTATCCGAATACTTTGGACAAAAAGTATTTGATGTAGAAAAAATGAGGCGTTATTTATCAGCAGAAGCTTTTGAGGCAGTCCAGCAGGCAATAGGGGAGGGATTGAAGATAGACAGGAGTATTGCCAATCAGATAGCATCCGGAATGAAATCATGGGCAGTGGAAAATGGTGCAACTCATTATACCCACTGGTTCCATCCTTTGACAGATGCAACCGCGGAAAAACATGAGGCCTTCGTTGATCCTTCAAAGAATGGTGGTGTGTTTGAAAATTTCAAGGGAGATGCTCTTGTACAACAGGAACCGGATGCTTCGAGTTTCCCAAACGGAGGATTGAGAAATACTTTTGAAGCAAGGGGTTATACTGCATGGGACCCAACCTCTCCTGCATTCATAATGGATCAGACTCTCTGTATTCCTACCGTTTTTGTCTCGTACACAGGAGAAGCTCTTGATCATAAAGCCCCACATCTCAAGTCCCTTCAGGCCCTTGACAAAGCAGCTACAGATCTTTGTCGTCTGTTTGATCACAAAACCAACAGGGTAAATGTCATGCTTGGTATAGAGCAGGAGTATTTTCTTGTAGACGAGGCTTTATACAGGGCACGTCCCGATCTGATGCTCTGTAACCGCACACTTATAGGACACACATCTGCGAAGGACCAGCAACTTGAAGATCACTATTTCGGAGCAATTCCTTCAAGGGTGATGGCCTTTATGAAGGATTTCGAGACAGAGGCATACAAGCTTGGAGTTGTACTTAAAACAAGACACAATGAGGTGGCTCCTAATCAGTTTGAATTTGCTCCATATTTTGCTGAGGCAAATCTCTCTGTCGACCATAACCTCATGATGATGATCCTTATGAGGAAGATAGCCAAGAAGCACAAACTAAAAGTAATATTTCACGAGAAACCTTTTGCGGGAGTAAATGGATCCGGTAAGCACTGCAACTGGTCAATGGTTACAAATAACGGAGTGAACCTTTTGTCACCCGGCAAGACACCAAGGACAAACCTTCAGTTCCTCTCGTTTTTCGTTTCAGTAATAAGGGCTGTATATGAGCACCATCCAATGCTTATGGCCGGTGTGGCAACTCTCAATAACTCATACAGGCTTGGTGGAAATGAGGCACCTCCTGCTGTAATGTCTGTTTTTGCAGGAAAACTTCTGACATCTGTTTTGGACTCAATAGAGAAGATGTCTGAAGACGATACTACTTCCCAAGATCAAACACACCATAAACTTGATATTGTCAACAAAATACCTGAAATACTTCCGGATAACACAGATAGAAACAGAACCTCTCCTTTTGCCTTTACCGGTAACAGATTTGAGTTCCGTGCCGTAGGTTCATCTGCTAATGTCTCGGCAGCCTTGTATCCTCTAAATGCTGCCGTAGCTCAACAATTAAAGAGATTCAAGGAGTTGGTGGAGAGTCTCATAAAGGATGGAGTAGATAAGGAAGAGGCATTCCTTAAGGTTATCAGACAGTTCATTATTGAATCCAAGAATATAATGTTTGAGGGCAACGGATACAGCCCTGAATGGCATCAGGAGGCTGAAAGAAGGGGCTTGAGAGGAATTAAGGATCTGCCGTCTGCATTCAAGACATATTTGGAAGAGAACAGTGTGAAACTTTTTGAAGAGACTAGTGTCTTGACAGAGAGAGAGGTGGAGGCGAGATATGAAGTGATGAATGAAACTTTCATAAAGAAGTTACAGATTGAGGCCAGGGTACTTGGCGATCTTACTCTCAACCATATAATCCCGACTGCCATAAAATTCCAGAATACGTTAATAGATAACGTAAGAGGTATTAAGGAGCTCTTTGAGGAGAATGAGTACAAGACAATGTCAGAAAGACAGCTTATAACAATTCGTAAAATCTCCGGTTATATTGAGGTTCTTAGAAAAGAGACAAAGGAGTTGATAGAGGCAAGGAAGGTTGCTAATCAGATTGAGGAGTGTGAAGAGAAGGCGATGCTTTATTCAAATACAGTCCTCCCATTGATGTCTAGTATAAGGACAGTTGCAGACAAACTGGAGATGCTGGTTGATGATGAGCTTTGGCCGCTTCCTAAATACAGAGAATTGCTATTCTGGAGATAATTAATATGGATAATAACACTGAGGCTCAAAGGTATGCACAACGAGGTGTATCCTCTTCAAAGGAGGATGTTCACAGTGCTATAAGAAGTATTGACAAGGGATTGTTCCCCAATGCTTTTTGCAAAATAGTCCCCGATTTTCTCGGCAATGATCCGGAATATTGCATTGTCATGCATGCTGACGGAGCAGGGACGAAATCATCGCTTGCTTATGCATACTTCAGGGAGACCGGTGATATGAGCGTCTGGAAAGGTATTGCTCAGGATGCAATCGTGATGAACACCGATGATCTTATTTGTGTAGGGGCATGTGACAACATTCTACTTTCCTCTACAATAGGAAGAAACAAACACCGTATAGGGGGAGATGTCATATCTGCCATTATTGACGGATCAGGCTCATTTGCCGAGAAGATGACCCAATATGGCATTAATATAATTCTTACAGGAGGCGAGACTGCCGATGTAGGGGACCTGGTTCAGACAATAATAGTTGACAGTACAGTATGTGCAAGACTCAAGAGGTCAGAAGTAATCGATAATTCAAATATAAAGCCGGGAGACGTGATTGTAGGTCTCGCATCGTCCGGCAAGGCTGTATATGAGGATGAATACAACGGGGGAACAGGTAGCAATGGCCTGACCTCGGCAAGACACGATCTTTTCTCATCATATATAGGTCAGAAATATCCGGAGACATACAATAACCAAATCCCGAAAGACCTTGCATATACCGGGACAAAGAGACTGGATGAAATTGAACCTGAGACAGGTGTCACTTACGGGAAGCTTCTTCTCTCACCTACAAGGACATACGCTCCTATAGTCAAGGAGATACTCTCCTCACACAGACAAAAGATTCATGGCATGGTTCACTGTTCAGGAGGAGCCCAGACAAAAATTCTGAATTTCATCAATAAGCTTCATGTGGTTAAAGATAATCTTTTCCCGGTTCCTCCACTGTTCCGTGCAATCCAGTTCGAGTCAAAGACTCCATGGCAGGAGATGTACAAAGTATTTAATATGGGACACCGGTTTGAAATATATACCGATGTAGAGACAGCTGATGAGATTATCAAAATATCAGAAAGCTACGGAGTTGAGGCTAAGGTTATAGGAAGGGTTGAAGCTGCAAAATTTGCCTCAGTTGACCTGATCACTGAATTTGGAGAGTTCACATATGAGAAATAACAGAGTGTATATCATCATTGCCTTAATGGTGTTAACGGCATGCTCGCCAAAAGATGGCAGCAAGGTATCTTACCAAAGTATTCCGATAGTAACCAAGGCACTGCAAGATACTACATCTATCTATTATGCTGATTATAAAAGCTATCCGGATGATTTAACAACACTTCCGATAGGCGTTTTTGATTCCGGCACCGGAGGACTTACAGTCCTTGAGTCTCTTCTGAAGATGGATTGTTTCAACAATGCAACAGGAGCAGAAGGTTCAGACGGAGTTCCTGATTTAGCTTCAGAACAGTTTACATATCTGGCCGACCAGGCAAATATGCCCTACGGAAACTATGCCTCAGCAGGTAAATTGGATTATTTCAGAGAGCTGGTAGTTAAAGATGCACTTTTTCTTACAAAAGTGCCGAACCGTTCAAAGATTGTAGTTATCGCATGCAATACTGCAACTGCATATGGTTTGCCTGATGTAAGGGATCTTTTGTCGAAAGGAATTCCTGTTGTTTCTGTTATAGGAGTTATTGAAGCCGGTACCAAGGCATCTTTGGATATGATTAATCCGCAGGAGAATGCTGCGATAGGTGTTCTCGCCACTGTAGGAACCATATCATCAGGCGGATACCAGAAGACAATTGCAGCAACAGCTTCTGATAGAGGTTATAAAGGCAAACTTGACGTTGTGCCTCAACCTGGGTTGGGATTTGCCGAAGCAGTAGATATGGAGATAGATTTTGTTGACATGAAGGCATCATCTGTAAGGGACAATTACAGAGGACCATCAATAGGGGAGGACTCTCTTTCAATTGGTATTAAGATGCTGGATCGTTATAAATTCAGCTTTGCCGGTAATTCGGTTTTATATGAAAAAGAGGGGGATACTTTTACAAAGATTCAGTTAAACTCAGCTTCAAATTATGCAAGGTTGCATCTTGTGAATCTTATTGAAAGACACAGGCTGAGAAACGGAAATCTTCCGCTGAGGAATATCATTCTGGGGTGCACCCATTATCCATTTCTGCTTGACACTCTTAAAAAGGTTATCGATGAACTTCGTATATACGAAAAAGATGGTGTCAGGATTTATGAGAAAGTACTACCATCAGAAATGGAGTTTATAGACCCTTCAGTATATACTGCAAAAGAGGTTTATGCAAAGCTGAGGGAGCAGGGAATACTTGCAGCTGCTCCGGCCACAGACAGGCTTAATGCCTATATCTCAATTCCTGCTTCCGGATTGGATAAGAAAAACCTTGACAAGGATGGAAACCTGACTTATGATTTCAAGTATGGCAGAGAGGCAGGTAGCGAGGAGCAAAGCGTTGATATTGTACCGTTTTCAATAAAGAATATTAATCCCTACAATCTGCAACGAATCAGGGAGAGGCTTCCTCTGACATGGAGTCTTATTGAAAAGAAAATAAAATGATAAAATAGATGGCATATTCTTCTAACATATCTCATGATGAGCTTGACAACCTTCCGCAGGCCTCATTTGAAGGGGATATTCATGTGATTGACAATCTTGGGGAAGAGTATGACAACGCAATCTCGTATCTTACCTCTCAGAAAATTATTGGATTTGACACAGAGACAAAACCAACATTCCAGGCTAATGTCAAGAGAAACAGCGTTTCGCTCCTTCAACTGGCCGGTAGGGATAAGGCCTTTATATTCAGACTAATAAAACTAGGACTAACAGAGGATCTGTGTTCGATACTCGGATCTAAGAGAATAGCCAAAATAGGCGCCGCAGTTCATGATGATATCCGCGGGTTGCAAAGATTGGCAAAATTTACTCCGAGAGGCTTTGTAGATCTTCAGGTAATAGGCAGTAACTGGGGAATCAAAGAGAAGAGTGTCCGCAAGATGGCTGCAATAATTCTGGGAATAAAGGTTTCTAAATCTCAGCAACTCTCAAATTGGGAGGCTGATATGCTCTCGCATGCACAAGTATTATATGCTGCGACAGATGCATGGGTATGCCAGAAGATGTACCTTAAACTTTTAAGTACACCTAAGCTTCCGCCAGAAGAGAAAGAGACAGGACTATGATAAAAATCTATCTAAAAAAGTCGAGAGAGGAGTCCGTAAAACGCTTCCACCCATGGATATTTTCCGGGGCTATACATAAACTGGAGGGAGTTGAAGAGGACGGAGCAATGGCGGCGGTTTACTCTTCAGATGGTAAAGCACTTGCGGTAGGTCACTATCAGATAGGTTCTATAGCTGTACGTGTGTTGGAATTTCAAACTGATACTCTTCCGGAAAATTTCTGGGAAAAGAGAATTGAGGCAGCATACAGATTCAGAAGTGTTTTAGGCCTTACAGAAAACGATTCTACAACTGCTTACAGATTGATCCACGGTGAAGGAGACATGCTTCCCGGGCTTATAATTGATATTTATAACGATACAGCTGTAATACAGGCACACTCAGCCGGAATGTTCCTTGCCAGAGAGAATATTAAAGAAGCATTAAAAAGGGTTTACGGAAAAAAACTCAGGGCAGTTTACGATAAAAGCTCATCAACAGCCCCGTTCAAAGCAGGACTTCAGCTATCTGACGGTTATATTTACGGTAACGAGACTCATCCTGCCTCAATAAAAGAGAATGGTGTCCGTTTCTTTGTGGATTGGTGCAGTGGCCAGAAGACAGGTTTTTTTCTTGATCAGAGAGATAACAGGGAGTTGGTGGGAAAATACTCAAAGGGTAAGAATCTGCTCAATTTATTCTGTTACACAGGAGGTTTCTCTATGTATGCATTGGCATCAGGTTCTCTCTCCGTAACATCTGTCGATAGTTCCCGGACAGCAATGGAGATGCTTGAGAAGAACATTGACCTTAATAAGGAGGCAGGAATTGTACTGAATGATGCAAGACACAACTCTGTTTGTGATGATGCTGTCGAGTATCTGAAAAAGAGCGAAAAGGGGCAATATGACGTCATTGTCGTTGACCCTCCCGCATTCGCAAAACACAGATCCGCCATACCCAATGCTTTAAGGGCATATCAGAGGCTTAATGCAGCAGCTATTGATAAAGTCTCTCCCGGAGGGATAGTCTTTACATTCAGCTGTTCTCAGGCAGTGGATAAGACTGCATTTGCAGAGGCAATATTTTCTGCCGCAGCCCAGACAGGAAGAAGGGTCAGAATATTGCACAGGCTGACACAGCCGGCAGACCATCCTGTCAATATATACCACCCGGAGGGAGAATACCTCAAAGGGCTGGTTATTTATGTGGAGTAATTGCATATATTTGTAATTATCACACATAAATTCTGAAGACAGAATGGAATCACTTGATGTTTGCAGCGGAAGCAAGAGAGATAAGTATAAGACTCTGCTACCACAAATTGTTTCACTTTTAGAGGGTGAAAATGATATTATTGCCAATATGGCAAATATCTCTTCTGCCATTCACTTTACATTCAATAATTTTTGGACAGGATTCTATGTTGTCCGTCCTGACTCTTCGCCCTTTGGAGAGTCTCTTGTACTGGGCCCGTTCCAGGGACCACTCGCATGTACAAGAATTGCTTATGGCAAAGGTGTTTGCGGAACATCCTGGAAAGAGAATAAAACGATCATTGTCCCGGATGTCGACCTCTTTCCCGGTCATATTGCCTGCAGTTCACTATCGCGTTCAGAGATCGTGGTTCCTCTTGTCAGAGATGGAAAGGTGATTGCCGTTCTCGACATAGACAGTAGTGAGGTCGGTACCTATGATGATACTGACAGAGAGTTTCTTGAGATAATAGTGAATAGCATCAAGTGAAAATTTAATAACATGAAGGGGAAAATTTGCGCGGCAATAATCATCGTGACAGCACTCCTCTCCTTAATCACCGGCTGTGTTAACAGGCTGCCGGAAATGGAGGTTGACGGAGTCGGTAAAAAATTGGCAGAGTCAAGAGCAGCAAACATTACAGATGTAAAATACTCGCTCTTGTTTGAAATACCTTCAGATATAAATGTGGCTCTTGGTGGGATGGTGTCACTCTCCTTTAAAATGAAGGAGAGAAGGTCGATAGTCCTTGATTTCGTGCAGTCTGACACCTCTCTGATTAGTGTCTCTGTTAATGGTGAAAAAGCCCGTTACACATTTAGAAACGAACATATAGTGATACCGGCATCATATTCATTGAGAGGGGAGAACCGCCTTACAATCCAGTTTCATGCAGGTGATCAATCATTAAACAGGAGGGAAGACCTCCTATACACATTATTGGTACCCGACAGGGCTAGGACTCTTTTCCCCTGCTTCGACCAACCTGATATAAAAAGCCGTTACTCTCTCTCACTTGAAATACCAATGGAGTGGGAAGCTGTCGCTAACGGAAAAGTTATCCAAAACGACACTATTGAGCAGACACAAAGAAGGTTCATACTCTTCTCCGAGACAGAGCCGATTCCCACATATCTCTTCTCTTTCGTTGCCGGAAAGATGAATAAAGTTACAGAAGAGAAGAGTGGAAGAGAGATCACCATTTATCACAGAGAGTCTGATCCGGGAAAAATATCTCAATGTGACGAGATATTCTCTCAGATATTCTCCTCGCTTCAATGGATGGAGGATTATACAGGTGTCAAGTATCCATTTACTAAATATGATATTGTAATCATCCCAGGTTTCCAATATGGCGGGATGGAACATATGGGATCCACTCTCTACTCGGACAGGACTATGTTTCTGAGCGAAAACCCAACAGATACTGACCGGCTCTCGCGTGCGGAGCTGATTGCTCACGAGACCGCACATATGTGGTTTGGAGATTATGTTACCATGAAATGGTTTGATGAGGTGTGGACCAAAGAGGTTTTTGCCAACTGGTTTGCTAAAAGGATGGTCGAACCCCTCTTCCCGGAGGTGAATCATCGTCTGAATTTCCTCAACTCATACTTCCCTGCCGCATACTCTGAAGACAGAACCGCAGGAGCAACACCCGTCAGGCAGGATCTGGACAACCTGAACAATGCCGGATTGGTTTATGGTAATATAATATACAACAAGGCACCAATTGTCATGGATAAGCTTGTGGTTCTGATAGGGGAGGAGAACTTTCAAAAAGGTATACGGATATACTTGAAAAAATTTGGATACAGCAATGCAACCTGGGATGATCTGATAGGAATTTTGGATCAATATACGGAGACGGATTTGAAGAGCTGGAGTTACTCCTGGATCAACGAACCGGGTATGGCTGAGATACGCGCTTCAATTTCGGGAGATACAGTGGTTACTGAGGATATTTCCTATACGGGGGAAAAGATGAAATGGGATCAGCCGCTGGTTTGCAGGGTGGAAAACGGGATTCCGATACCTAATACAGATGGAAGAGGTTATGGATACTTTTTCCTGGATAAAATGAGTTCTGATTATCTTCTTAAATCTTTCTCAGGATACAAGCCTGCAGGAAAGGGACCTGACTCTTTGGCAATATATGACGATATTACAAGATGTTCATTGTTGATAACACTATACGAGAACTTTAAGCGAGGAAACCTGGAGCCCCAATCTTTCTGTAACACTCTTACAGACTATCTCCCAAATGAGGGAAACTCGCTGATACTCTCCAGGGCCCTGTCATATCTTACAGATGTATATTGCTCAAATATTCATAATAATAAATCTATAAACAGCCAAGTCCAGGAGAAAATAGAGAGCACTCTCACTCAAATGGCTGAGAGGTCTTCAAAAATTCAGGACCGGTCACTTGCATTCAGAACCTTGACAAACATAACCTCTTCTTCAAAGGGGTTATATAGACTATATAATATATGGAAAGATCCCGGGAAGTTCACCCCACTGGAACTTGGGGAGAGAGAGCTTACCAACCTCTCATACCAGCTTGCATTGCACTTTCCTGACCGATATAATGAAATAAAAAGGATACAGCTTGAACGGATAACAAACCCGGACAGAGTCGCAGAATTCAGGTATATTTTCCCTTCTGTTTCAGGTTCCAGCGAGGTGAGGGATTCTGTCTTCAACTCTTTAAAAGATGAGAAAAACCGTTCAGTTGAGCCATGGACAATTGCTTCTCTCGGCTATCTGAACCATTACACAAGGGATGAATCATCTGTCAATTACATCAGACCTGCTTTGGATATGCTGGAAGAGGTGCAGAGGACAGGAGACATATTTTTCCCTGTTAATTGGCTGAAGGCCCTATTGTCGGGACATCACTCAACTGAAGCTGCGTCTGCGACAGATGCATTTCTTGAGCAATACAGAGACTATCCTCCAATGCTCCGGAATAAAATTCTCCAGCAATCTGACCATCTATCCGTAATCAGGCGATGAACAAGCAGAGTAGGGCACTTTATATGGGAGGTGTGGTTGTCATCTTTTGGGCAACTGTGGCAACTGCATTCAAGATTGCACTGGCAGAGATGGGTGTCGTACAGCTTTTGCTGATTTCATCAATAACAGCACTTCTCGTTTGCACTTTTGAGCTCTTCAGAACAGGAAAAGTGAGCGTGGCAATTCACACAGCAACAGAAAACGGAGCGAAGAGAGTTCCTTTGCTGATGCTTCAGGCACTGCTTACCCCTTTCCTCTATTATCTGGTGCTCTTCAAGGCATACTCTCTGCTTCCCGCGCAGATAGCCCAGCCTCTTAACTACTCCTGGCAGGTTGTTCTGATATTAATGATGTCGTTTCTTTATAAAAAACGTTTGACATTAAGTCAGTTGGTAGGTGTCCTGATCTGTTTTGCAGGGGTCGTCTCACTCTCACTCAATGGAGAAGCAGACTTGTCGGGAAACCTTTCTATTGTAGGAATCTCTCTGGCATTGGGCAGTTCTCTGATATGGGCCTCATACTGGATTTCAAAGTTGAAGAATGAAATTGATCCAGTAGTGGAGCTGTTCTATAATTTTCTTTTCGGAACGATTTACCTTGTTATTCTATCGCTTTTCTGCCAGATGGACTTGCCTTCAACAAGAGGTCTGCTGGCCGGAATATATGTAGGAATTTTCGAAATGGGGCTTACGTTTATCCTTTGGACAAAAGCTCTGAGACTTGCAGAGAATAAAATTGTCCTTACCCAGATCACCTACCTCTCACCACTACTATCACTAATTTTTATTCATTACATATTAGGAGAGGCAATTACCCCGCTGACAATTGCAGGTTTAGCCCTGGTAATGGGTGGAATATACATCAGCAACAGAAAGGCAATTTCGGACAAAAACACATAATCCTTTATACTGTATGAATTTTGGAGGGAAAGGATTTTTTAATATCTTTGCACTCCCAACAGGGTACCCTGGCCGAGTGGTTAGGCAACGGTCTGCAAAACCGTGTACAGCAGTTCGATTCTGCTGGGTACCTCAAAAAAAGCCGGTCTGTATATTTTCAGACCGGCTTTTTGCCTTTATAGGTTTCTTTTTTATATCTTTAGGGGTCAAATAAATCTGAAATCAACCATGAAAAATTTTTTGATATTTTTTCTGTTTATTTTCTCATTTTTCCCAATCATAGCAAAGGAAAAGTGCACCAGAACGGTGCATTGTTACGATATCCAGATACAGTTTCCAGACCCAGATAAAAGGTTTTATTACGCCAGCAAGGGGTATATTGAGCAGTTACAACGGAATTCTGTGGCTGAAAATGATTTTTTCAAAGTTGGCATACAACCGATGAGAATTCTGGCAGAACCATGGGAGCATCCTGTATATTTTGGCGCTGACAGCCCTAATGAATATGTGGTTTGGGGCAAAATGACATCCATTGGGGACAACCGGTTCAGGATAGAGTTGTTTTTGGTAGCTCCCAAGACAAGACTGACAATCGCAAAAGGCTCTACTGTATTTGAAGGAGCCGAGGAGGCGCAGTTTGGAGGATCTGTGGCTGCTCTTAATCTTGGATCAACCGAAGGTGGATCAAAGCCTCTGATTGATGTTATAACAGATTTTGAAAAGAGAGAAAGAACAAAGGATCCCGATAAACATAAACCAATATGTCCGGATATGTCAATTAAGGATATGAAGGATCCTGTTATTCTAAAACCCGGAGAGGTGAGGAAATTCATTATAGAGGTAAAGGATGCCGATGGAGAGTCAATAAGGGGCCTTGACATAGAGCTCTCAGGGTATAAAGGCAAAGTGCACCAGACCACAATCAAGACAGATTACAAAGGACTTGGTTATATTGTTCATACCGCGCCAGAAGAGGAACAGGAGTATGAGATCCGGGGAATTTCAAATTATGAGACGCCCGGGGAAAAACATCAACAAATACAATTATACCCATCTCAGCGGATAGTGGTTAAGAAGCCTGTGAAAGAGCTGTCCGGATTGCTGCGGGTAAGTTACAGCAATACAAGTATAACATGCGGAACAAGAGAGGATCCAGAACAAAAACAAATTGAAAGGAGTATGCTCTCAACTACTGTATACCTAAAGATTATTCCGGAAAGGATTGAATACCTGCAACAAAAAATTGAGAACTTTAACCGGGCAATAACTGAATTCAGCAGTTTTGGCATAGCTTCCGGAAACAACGTTAGTATTAAGAGTGGTGAGCCGGGTCAAATACATGAGTCATCAGAATTTTTTATGTATAACAAGCATGAAGAAAAATTACGCCTTGACGAGAAGGCGATTTCAGAGGTCAGCTCTAACGGTTGCGACCTGACAGTTGAGATTGGTGTGCTGTCAAATCAGGGGGTAGATGGTTTGCCTATCCCGGCACTTGCCAGAAGCTACTGCCTTGTTGTTAAACCGGGAAGTAATGTCAGGGCTCTTTTCAACTCGTCAAAATACCCCGCAACAGGTAAGAGACAAAGACAACAACGTAACGAGTATGGTGAGATGGAGTCAGTTGATTCCGACATCTCACCCAAGGAGAATGTCAGTGTAAGCTTTAACCATTCCAGAAGTATCTCCTCTGCCGATCAATATGTGGCACCAATGAGAATACAAGATATAGAGGCTCTGGAACGGTATCTTTTAAATCCGGTGGGGACATATACTCTGAGTGTAAGTGGAAGCGCCATGAACAATTCAGGATCTCCGCTGAATGATGAAAAAATCAATGTAACACTGACCCTTTCTCCTTTAAAGTAAATTAATTCTATTCCGCCATCAGCTAAGACGCTATGTTTTGGCTTAAATACCTTATGTATCCTGTAGGGATTTCATTGCTCTTTTTTTTTCAGAAATGATCCGGACTTTTTTAGAAAATGGCATGGCTTAATTTTTTAAGCGAGTCTGAAATATATTTTACACTTCGTAAAATAAACTTTACACAATCCAATCTTTAAAATTTTACGGAAAAATATTTTACAACATTTTTCACATTTACAATGCGCAAGCAATCAGTGCAATAAAAGGTTTGGGAAAGTTGTAACTGCACTTTTACGATGAGGTTTTTAGGGCCGATGGCACACTTTCTGTTTTAATAAAGGGCGTGGCACGGAGACAAAGTGACACTGAAAGTGAAAAGTTAAAAAGTGAAAAGTTAAAAGTTAAAAGTTAAAAAGAGAGAAGAGAAGATTGAGAGGGGAGAGAAAACTGAAAACGGAAATAGAAAAATAAAGAATAACAATAAAAAATTAAAAAGTAAAAATCATGAAGACAAGAATCATCACACTCGCAGTAGCAATCCTAGGATTCACCTCAGCAACCTTTGCACAGTCAACCGCGACCAACGCAACAGCAACAGCCAGCGCCACATTGCTGACCCCGCTTTCAATCACCAAGAATGTAGACCTGAACTTTGGTAACATAGCATCTAGCAACGAGGCAGGAACAGCAGTCCTCACAACAGCAAGCAGCATATCACGCACAGGTGGAGTTGCAATCCTTGACGGAGTGACCCCTACAGCAGCGAAGTTCACAGTAATCGGAGCCTCAAGCGAGACATACAGCATGGATGCACCATCATCAATAAAGCTAAAGTCAGGTGCAACAGAGCTTAACCTCAATTTGGTATACGACAAGGAAGCTACAGGCAACGTTCTTACAGGCGGCTCAAGCACAATCCTTGTAGGCGGCACCCTTTCGATCCCTGCAAACACAGTGGCAGGTACATACAGCAACACCACAGATCTCAAGATCACTGTAAACTACGAATAATCGCCAATCACATACATACCTGAACAGGAGAGGGCTGCCAAAATTGAAGTGAACCCCGAAAGTTAGACAAAAACTTTCGGGTTTTATTTTGTAATAATCCTCAATATCGAGTTATATTACCCCCATGCCCGAGGCGCGTCTGTTTTTTAGCTTGTTTTCTGAAGTGTTTTACGGAAAAAGACCGAGGACCGTTCAACGACCGAAGGGAGGCGTTCCGCAGGTCCCGAAAAACACGAGGAAAAAAGCGTTAAGAAAAACAGCAGTGCCCCTGGCAGGGAGGGTAATATACATATTGAGGATTTACAAAATAAAAGAGGGCCAAAATTGCTTTTGACCCTCTTCTTAAATCTATCTACAAAAATTAAAGCTCCTCAAAATTTACATCAGAAAATGGAGTGACTTCGTCATTTCCCTCTTTTTCAATCTTTTCTGTCATAACAGGTGCTTTTTCTCTTATGTATTGAATTATTTCCTCAAGTCCTTGTGAAAACTTCTCAAAATCCTCTTTGTACAGGAAAATTTTGTGCTTATCATACACAAATCTGCCGTCTCTGTCGAGTCTTCTTTTGCTTTCGGTGATTGTCAGATAATAATCATTGTTCTTAGTCGCCTTTACATCAAAGAAGTATGTCCTCTTTCCTGCCCTTACCGGTTTTGAATAAACATCATCTCCGTTGCGCTCTTGTGTATCCGCGTTATCAAAATCTTCGAAGTACATTTTTGTTAATTTTAAATTTCTCTTACAAAGATAAAATTATTTTTTGTGCACAAAAACCTATCTTTGCAAAATATTTGAAATAATTAATTATGATTAGCAGAAGATTGATTAGGGTAAAGGTCTTTAAAGTTCTTTTCAGTAGGGTAAGTTCAGGGTCTGATTCAATAGAGGGAGCAGAGAAGGAACTAATTATGAGTTGTGAGAAGACTCTGGATCTTTACTATTTCCTCCTTGGATTACCGACAGCACTTAAAAAGATTTCAGAAACTAAAATTGAAGCGGGACTTAAAAAATTCCATCCTACAAATGAGGAACTCAATCCAAACAGACGTTTTGTTGACAATCCTGTAATCGGAAAACTTGAAAATAGTGAAGAACTTGCAAAGTTTTGCGAAAACAGGGGACTTCTATGGAATGATTATGAATCGGTAGTAAAAAAGATATACTCATCTATGATCAAGAGCGATTATTACAAAGAGTATATGAGTGAACCTGAGACAAGTTATGATAAGGATCTGAAGTTGATTCTGGATATTTATGAGCAAGAGCTGGAAGACTGTGAAGATCTTTACACTATGCTCGAAGATGCAAGCTTGTATTGGGTTGATGATCTGGCATATGTAATTAACATAATACTCAAAAGATTATCATTGATGAAAGAGAGGTCAAAAGTCTCTTTTCCAAAGGTGTTTATTAAAGATGAGGACAGGGAGTATGCAGTCAGATTGCTTGCCAAGGCCTTGCTTAATTACGACGAATATGTTGAGATGATGGCCAGATATGTGCTTAATTGGGAGCCGGAACGCCTTGCTGCAACAGATACAAACCTCATAGTTCTTGGAATTGCTGAGGCAATTGCTTTCCCTAACATACCGCTCAAGGTTACTATAAATGAATATGTAGAGCTTTCGAAATTCTACAGCACCCCGAATAGCAAGGTTTTTGTCAATGGTATATTGGACAAGGTATTGATAGGCCTCCAGCGTGAAGGAGTGGTTCAAAAGTCGGGAAGAGGTTTGGTAGGCTCAATAGATTAGTTAAATTTGTATGATATTTAAATAAAACAAAAATGAATTTTTTAGTATTTCTTCAAACAAATGCTGCACCCGCTTCAACCGGCGGAAACTGGAGCTTTCTGATAATGATGGGTCTTATTTTCGTTGTGATGTATTTCTTCATGATACGTCCTCAACAGAAAAAACAGAAAGAGCTCGTAAAATTCCGCAGTAGTCTGGCCAAAGGTGATAAAGTGATCACTATGGGCGGTATTTACGGAGTTATAGTTGAAGTTAAGGAACAATATGTACTGGTCGAGGTTGACAACAATGTTAAACTTAGAGTAGACAAAGGTTCTATAGTTAAGGACAGTTCGGACATCCAGGCGGCAGGTAAATAAATTCCGGCTTTATGATAAAGCTGAGACGATTAAGGATCTCTTACGAAAGAGGCAGACAAGCATTGCTTTTCTTGTTCTGTCTCTTTCTGGCATTTATTTTATGGGCAATTCACAACTTGTCTGCAACTTATAGTACTAATCTGAACTATACGGTACAGGTTGTTACCCAGAAAAGAGGCTATGCCGGAAATACAACTGCTGACAATAAATTATCTATTACCGGTGCAGCTTCGGGATTCTACATACTTCAGAACAGACTGGGAGTAAAAAGCACGGTAGTTACTCTTCCTGTGGAGGGTCGTCTGATTAAACCCCTTCCTGGAGCTCATGATAAATTCTATATTGTAGTAAAAGAGATAACAGATGTCATATCCGATATAATGAGAGAACATCTGGAAATTGAGTCATATTCATCTGATACGATATATCTGACGCTGCCTCTGCAGTCACATAGGGAGATGCCGGTCGCCGTGGACTACAAGGCAAGGTTCAAAGATCAATACATGCCGGCAGGAAAAATAAAAATATCACCATCAACGGTTACTGTTTATGGAGAGTTATCGATTCTCAACAAAATCGACTCAATCAGGACAGAACCGCTGACTTTTGAAAGACTATCATCCTCAAGAAGCGGGGTGGTGGATCTGATGCCTATTCCGGGTTTACGCTATGAGGAGAAGGACTTCTACTACACACTGGAGGTGGTAAGATATGTAGAGAATACATTGTTGTTACCGGTTGAGACACTAAATGTCCCCTCAGATAAGTTTGTCAGATTCTTTCCAAATAAGATCAAGGTCGTATACAGAGTTCCGTTAAGAAGCACGCATAGTCAGGAAAATGCTATCTTTGCGGCAACGATTGATTACAATGACATAGCTTCCTCGATAAGCAACACTGTTGAACCGAAGGTTACAGGTTTGCCGGAAGATATCCTTTCTGTCGGGCTGGATCCTAAATTCATCCAGTGTAAGGTTATCGAGAAATAAATATACGCATATGTTTTGTTTTGCTTGCACGGGAGGTATCGGCTCGGGAAAGTCTTATGTAATAAAGATTTTTTCTGCATTAGGTATTCCTGCGTTCATAGCAGATGAAAGGGTGAAGGAGTTGTACAACACGGATAGTGTGTTGCTTGATAAGTTGGTGGGATTGCTGGGTGATGAGATATTGAAGGATGGAGTTTTACAAAA
The DNA here is from genome assembly GCA_028690215.1 of Bacteroidales bacterium. GTDB lineage: Bacteria > Bacteroidota > Bacteroidia > Bacteroidales > UBA932 > Bact-08. Next base: position 26,699 of record JAQVBQ010000012.1, read on the forward strand.
GCATATTATGGCAAAAAAAATATTCTCGGACCATAATTTGCTGGAGAGGGTCAACGGAATTGTCCATCCGAGGTTGTTGGAGGATTTTTATGAGTGGAGAGAGTGCAGGCGTAGAGAGGGAAGTGAGATAATCATCTATGAGTCGGCCATTTTTTTTGAGACTCCCCTTTTCTGGACAGTTGTTGACAAGGTGATTGTTGTGGTGGCACCTGAGCATGTCCGGATTATGAGGGTTATGAAGAGGGACGGAGTTAGCGAGGAACAGGTGAGAGCTCGTATTTTAAGCCAGTGGAGCGATAAGATGAGGATTTCCATGGCTGATTATATTATACACGCAGATGGCAGGAGGGCTGTTCTCCCGCAAGTTCTGGAAATAGTCAACAGCGTAAAGGTGAAAAACTGAAATGGGATACGGTAAGTGGATAACAGGAGCCCTGGGTTGGGCATTGGGAGGACCGATAGGAGGCATACTTGGTTTTGCGTTAGGTTCAATATTCGATAAGGGCAGGGATTACTCACAAATTCAGCAGGAGAATATTCCCGGAAGAGTATATTCCGATACCGAACAGAGAAACAGTTTTCTTGTTTCACTGCTGGTTCTCTCTTCGGCCGTGATGAAGGCTGACGGAAGGATTATGAAGTCAGAGCTGGATTATGTCAGAAGATTTATAAGCCAGAGTTTTGGTGAGGATGCAGCCAGAGAGGCCTCAGTTTTGCTCAGAGACTTGCTGAAAAAAGATGTTGATATAAATGCAGTAGGATTCCAGATACAACGTTATATGAATCCTGAAGCCAGGATCCAATTATTGCACTACTTAACTGGAATTGCACAGGCCGATGGTACTGTCAGTACACCGGAGTTGGATGTTTTAAGGCGCATCTCTGCAACTTTGGGTATCTCAAGAGATGAGAGTGAGTCGATCTTTGCCATGTTTGACAAAGGTATGGAAGCAGCATATCAGGTACTCGAAATAGAGAAGAGTGCATCTGACGAGGAGGTTAAAAAAGCATACAAGCGACTTGCAGTGAAGCATCACCCTGATAAAGTGTCAAATCTTGGTCCGGATGTACAGAGAGCAGCAGAGGAGAGATTCAAGAGTATTTCAGAAGCATACGAAAAGATTAAAAAAGATAGAGGAATTGTATAACAATTAGAAGATGAAAACAAATTTACAGAAGATCCTTTCAATTTCCGGCCAGCCGGGTTTGTTCAATTATTTGTCACACGCAAATTCAGGTGTGATAGTTGAATCACTTATTACCAAAAAAAGAACAATGTGCAGTTCGACAACAAGGCTTACAGCCCTGTCGGATATTTCGATATATACAACAGAAGAGGAAATTCCTCTCCATGTTGTCCTTACAAAAATGCACGAAAAGCTTGGGGAGCAGAATGCTCCTGACGGAAAATCCCCGTCAGAGGAGCTTAAAAAATTCTTTGCTGAAGTTCTGCCTGATTATGACAGGGATAGATTTTACGCCTCACACATGAAAAAGGTAGTAGAGTGGTATAATATAATAAAAGATAATGCTTCACTCGACTTCGAACTGCCTGATGAAACCAAGGAGAATTAAGCTCATAACATTAGGTTGTTCAAAGAACAGGGTTGACTCAGAACATTTACTGAGACAGATATTGGCCAATGATATAGAGATTTCCCCGGAGAGTGAGCCTTTGGAGAAAGCTGCAGCAGATACAATTATCATAAATACCTGCGGTTTTATAAAGGATGCAAAGGAGGAGTCCATACAGGCCATACTTGAAGCAGTAGAGGCCAAAAGATTGGGATATACATCTAGAGTTCTGGTATTTGGTTGTCTTTCACAAAGATACCGCCAGGAGTTGATTGAGTCTATCCCTGAAGTAGATGGTTTCTTTGGAGCATTTGACACTCAGCAGGTCCTTGAAGCTCTTGAATCTCTCTGGAATGAAAAATACAGTAACCAGAGGTTTCTGACAACTCCCGGTCACTATGCCTATCTTAAAATATCCGAAGGGTGTGACAGGATTTGTTCCTATTGTTCCATTCCCCTTATCCGGGGGAAACACACATCTGTACCGCAGGAAAATCTTGTTGCTGAAGCAGAATATCTGGCAGAAAAAGGGGTAAAGGAACTAATACTTGTCGCCCAGGACACAACCTATTACGGAGTTGATCTCTATGGCCGCAGAAATGTGGCTGAGCTTGTTGAAAGACTTTCGGCTGTAAAGGGAATAGAGTGGATACGTCTTCTTTATGCTTATCCTGCAGCATTTCCGGAGGATCTCCTTGATGTTATGGCAAATAATCCTAAGGTATGCAAGTATCTGGATATCCCTCTGCAGCATATTTCAGATAAGGTTTTGGCAAATATGAGACGCTCTGTAGACGGAGAGCAGACTAGGAGACTGGTGGAAAAATTCAGGAACAGAGTTCCCGGAATCACACTTAGGACAACAATGATTGTGGGCCATCCCGGAGAGGACAAACGGGCATTTGAAGAACTGTTGTCATTTGTCTCTGAGGCAAGGTTTGAGAGACTGGGCGCATTTACCTACTCTGAGGAGGAGGGTACCTGGGGGGCCCAGAATCTCAAAGACACCATACGCAAAAGAGAAAAGGAGGAGAGATACGAACGCCTGATGGAACTTCAGTCACGAATTTCACTGGAATACAACGAGTCGAGAGTGGGTTCACAACAGAGGGTGTTGGTCGACTCTGAAACAGACAAATATTTGGTAGCCAGGAGTAGAAGTGAAAGTCCGGAGGTGGATGGCGAGATACTTATTGATAAGAGAGAGATGGCAAAGGATTACCAATCTAAAAATATTATTGGTACATTTGTTGATGTTGAGATAACGGGTGCAGAAGAATATGATCTGCATGCCAGGATGAAAAATAACTAAAATCGAAACGTTATGAAACTATTAGAAGGAAAAGTTGCGCTCATTACCGGAGCTGCAAGAGGAATCGGAAAGGCAATTGCTTTGAAATTTGCATCAGAGGGTGCAGATATTATATTTACAGATCTGGTTATAGATGAGAATGGTGAAGCCACAAAAAAGGAGATAGCAGAATTTGGTGTCAGAGTATTGGCTATAGCCTCCAATGCTGCCTCTTTTGATGAGGCACACAAGGTTGTGGAAGAGGGTGTAAAGGAGTTTGGAAAGATAGATATATTGGTAAACAATGCCGGAATCACAAAAGACGGATTGATGATGAGAATGAGTGAACAGCAATGGGATGCCGTTATCGGTGTAAATCTTAAATCTGCGTTCAATTTCACTCACGCCATAACTCCGGTTATGATGAGACAGAGAAACGGAAGCATTATTAATATGAGCTCGGTTGTCGGGGTGTCAGGTAATGCAGGACAGGCTAACTATTCTGCCTCAAAAGCCGGTATGATAGGCCTTGCAAAGTCAATCGCCCAGGAACTCGGTTCAAGAGGAGTCAGGGCCAATGCTGTGGCTCCCGGTTTTATCATTACAGATATGACGGCAAAACTTCCTGAAGAGATTAAGAAGGAGTGGGCTGAAAAAATTCCTCTTCGCAGGGGCGGTTTACCTGAAGATATCGCAAATGTTTGTACATTCCTTGCATCAGACATGTCATCATATGTTACAGGTCAGGTTATCTCTGTCTGTGGCGGTATGAAGATGTAAATAAAAAATATTATCATGAAAGCCAATCTTTCAACCATCGGATTAATATCAGTTGCCTTATTGACTCTGTGCTCTTGTGCTCCGGGTGTTCAATTGATTGATGTGGAGAAAAGAGTGGCTCCACTTTATGATGTTGAGTTGTCCGGAAAGAGCATTGCAATCTTCTCTGCCCTTGACGGCAGTTGCGACTCGACAGTAATATCAGACCTTTCAAAGGGAATAGCCTCTTCATTGGAAAAGAGGCTTTCCCGTGAGGAGGGTTCTGTTTTTGTGTACAATTATAAAACAGACTCAGTGTCATTAAAAGACCCTGAACTAATCAAGGATCTTTCAGTTAAATCCAATTCTGATATTGTTTTTATATTAAGTAACGTAAAAATATCTGATGCCGGGGTATATCTTAACAAAGTGCCGGGTGCAGAATATCATACGACTTATGTTCAACTGCCTTTCAGTCTCAAACTGGATCTTTTTGACGGTATAACAGCTGCAAATCTTGCAGATATCAGTCAGAGAGACACACTGCTTTGGGAGATTCTCTCTCGTAATCAACTAAAAGAGACTGTCCTTAATTATAAAATCAAAGAGTCCTTCTTGGGAGCTCTGACAGATATTGGAGAAAGTGTATCACAGAATTTCTTTGAGAAATGGGACAGAGATACCAGAAGTCTCTACTTCCTCTTCGGAGCCCAATGGCAGGAGGCTATGATTGCAGCAAGCGAGTTTAATTGGTCAAAAGCTTCTGAAATATGGCTCGAGGCAACATCGTCAGAAAACGATAAGGTGGCTGCGTGTGCAGCTTACAATCTGGCTGTAGCTTGCGAGATGCAGGATAAAAAGGCCCTGGCACTTGAGTGGCTGAAATATTCAGAAAAGAGGTACCCTCTTGCTCAGATTGGGAGTTATAAACAATTATTAACTAAGTGACTTGAAGCATAAAGAGGCACTAAAGAGACGTCACAGGAAAGCCATCTTGTTCAATGACAAAGAGATGGAGGCTGTGGAGTTATATTGTAAAAAATACAAGGTAACTTCTGAATCCAAGTTTTTCAGGGAGGCTATTATCTCTACTATATTAAGGCAATTTGAGGAGGATCATCCAAGACTTTTCTAAAAAAAGGTGGGCCTGTAAGCCGGATTCTGTACCTCGAAGAGGTCTCTATCATTTATCTGATGCAGCCTACCCCCCAGCATAAGACGAGCAGCCTTTAAAACTGGTATACATGGCCTTGCAGGAGGCTGGTCGTACCTGACTTATGTTGCCATAAATCATCGTGGGCTCTTACCCCGCGTTTTCACCCTTACCTTTTTCAAGGCGGTTCTTTTCTGTTACGATTTGCCTAAGGTTACCCCCAGCTGTGATTTCCACAGAGCCTTGCTCTGCCCTGTCCGGACTTTCCTCCCTCTTTTCAGAGAGCGATAGAGCGGCCCACCTGCTGCAAAGGTAGCTAAAAAGAGCAGACTCCGATATATTTTGTATATTTGCGGTGATATAATAATTCTTGGGGGTGCCGCAACGGCTGAGATTATACCCTTTAACCTGATCTGGGTAATGCCAGCGAAGGGAAAGTGTCTTTTTCTTATTATCCCCCTGCTGATAAATAATTAATTATGAAAAAATTAACTTTTTTCTGCGGGGTATTGTTTTTACCTTTTCTAACCCATGCCCAGACAAACGGGCAAAATGAGAAAACATCATTAACCAAGCTTGACAGCGTTGTAGTACAGGCATCCAGGGCCGGAGAGAAAACGCCTGTGGCTCATTCGGAACTCACTATGAAGGAGATGAGGAGTGCATCTCCGGTTCAGTCGCTGCCTATGATGCTCTCCTTAATGCCATCGGTGGTCAGCTCTACCGAGGGTGGCAACGGCCTTGGCTACTCCTCTTTGAGAGTGAGAGGAAGCGACGGTTCCCGGATTAATGTAACTCTTAACGGAATAGCTCTTAACGATGCGGAGTCTCAGGAGGTGTTTTGGGTTAATATTCCATCCCTTACATCAATTCTGCAGGATGTCCAGCTTCAGAGAGGCGTGGGGACCTCAACAAACGGCCCGGCAGCTTTCGGAGCCAGCATAAACATGCGGACTCTCTATTCATCTCCCTCTCCATATGGTATTGCCGAGCTGGGGGTTGCGAGCTATAACACATATCTCTCTACAATAGGGGCCGGGAGCGGGATACTCAGGAACGGACTCTCTTTTGATATTCTTTTTTCACATAATTCCGGAGATGGTTATATAAGAAATGCCATGACAGATTTGAACTCTCTTTATGCTTCTGCCGCGTGGTTAAAGAGGAACTCCTTGTTGAGATTTACATATATTCTGGGAGATCACGTTTCGGGACTTACATGGGAAGGCATCAGCCGTGAACAGATGGCAATTGACAGGAGATTTAACCCGTCAGGAGTCTATTATGACCATGTGGGCAATATCCACTACTATAACAATGAGACGGACAATTACAAACAGCACCATTTCCAGCTCAGCCACTCATATAACACAAAATCCGGTCTTGTTTTCAATTCAACCATTCATTATACACTAGGTGACGGTTATTATGAAAACTACAAGGCTTCAAAGAAATTTTCCGAGTACGGACTCTCCAATCAGACTGTGGATGGGGTTGAGTATAAACGTTCAGATGTTATAATCAGACAAGCAATGAAAAATGCATCTATAAACTTGCTGTCCAATATGATATATAAGGGTAGCAATTTCTCGGGAACAGCAGGAATAACATATTCGTACTTTGACGGAGACCATTTTGGCCGGCTTATCTGGTCTATGTATAATGCCGGTATAGCTCCGGATTATCAATGGTATCTAAACACCGGTTACAAAAATGACTACTCTGTTTTTGCCAAGGGAGAGTATGATTTCTCTGATGCATTTATGGCTTATGCAGATTTGCAATATCGGGGTGTCTCTTATGTGATAAAAGGAATTGATAAGGATTTTGCCGATATGGATTTTGATAAGAGATATAGTTTTTTCAACCCTAAGGTGGGAGTAAGTTATACCCCTGACAAGAAGAATCAGTTTTATCTTTCGCTGTCGGTGGCTCACAGAGAACCGAGCAGATCTGATATTAAGGAGTCGATAAAGTCCGATATGGCGGATAGACTTCTTGCAGAAAGACTTTTTGATTATGAGGCAGGCTATAAATTCAATGCTGAAAGGGTTGCACTCTCTGCCAACATATATCTCATGGAGTACAAGAACCAGCTTGTCCCGACAGGAAAACTTAGTGAGACAGGATATGTGATAAAGGAGAATGTAAAAAGCTCATACAGAAGAGGCGTGGAATTGGCGGCAGCATGGGAGGCTTTAAAATGGCTCAAGCTGGACGGGAATCTTACATTAAGCAGTAATAAGATACTAAACTACACTTCATGGACAGATCTTTTTGATAGTCCTGAAGATTGGAATCCTCTACCGCAAAGAAGCTCCTTCTATAAAATAACAGATATCTCGTACTCACCTTCAGTAACAGGGATGTGCAAAGCATCAATTTTGCCAGGAAAGGGTTATTTGATGGAATTAATCGGTAAATATGTGGGCAAACAGTATTATGACAATACATCAGACGATTCAAGGTCTGTCCCTTCATATTACACGGCAACCCTGCATTTGGGAAAAAGTTTTCATATAAATACAAATACCTCTCTTGACCTTAACTTTTATGTGGACAATTTGTTCAACAAGATGTATTTCTCTAATGCATGGGTATATATGGCTGAATTTGCAGACAACAGTGCGAGATATATTGAGGAGGGGCTCTATCCTCAGGCAGGAAGGAACTTCACTCTCAAGGCATCTTTCAGATTTTGATATTTAAACTAATAACTAATGGATTCAGGTACTATAGTTGAAATTGTTGGGGCAATAGCCGGTTTGTTATATGTATATCTGGAGATTGTCCAGAAAAGTTCCATGTGGATTGTGGGCGGAATTTCCGCCCTTATCTACATTACAGTCTTTCTGGATTCAGGATTGTATGCAGCAGGATTTCTTCAGGTCTGTTTCCTGCTTATGAGTATATACGGATGGATATTGTGGAGAAAGAGTGGGGATGACTCTGATTCTGACAAGGTAAAGAGACTTGGCCGAAAAAAAATGCTATTCTCGATTCTTGCTACAACTCTTCTATATGTAATTGTGACATTTTCCCTTATAAATTATAGCTCAGATCCGATGCCATTTGTAGATTCTCTTATAGCAGTCCTGAGTCTGTTGGCTACATATTGGGTTACAGGGAAGCATGCAGAGAACTGGATAGTGTGGATTATTAACAATTCAATTGCAATTTATCTCTATGCAAGTCAGGGTCTTTACCCTACAGTCCTTCTCTATACTGTATATCTTATAGCTGCCTTGATAGGATACAGGCATTGGCGAAAATTAGCATGATACTTGCATTAAAATGCCAAAAACCCTACTTTTGCCAATTAAATAATTTGAAATGTTACTAATTGCAGACAGCGGCTCTACAAAAATTGACTGGAGAGCTATAGGAAATGAGGGCTCGATAAGAGAGATTACAACTCCCGGTATAAATCCGTATTACCAGAGCGAGGAGCAGATTGTTGAAGAGTTGAGGAGGAACCTGGCTCCTAATATTTCCGGCACAGTGAATGAGATTCATTTTTATGGAGCAGGCGTCACACCAGAAAAGACAGGAACTCTTTGCGACTGTTTCAAAATGGTATTCCCGGGCGTGGAGGTCTCTGCATATACAGACCTGCTTGCCGCTGCAAGGGCTCTATGCGGGCACAAACCAGGCATTGCTGCTATTCTCGGAACTGGTGGAAACTCTTGCTTCTATGACGGGAAGGTTATTGCAGACAATGTTCCTGCATGCGGATTCATTCTTGGTGACGAGGGAAGCGGAGCTGTTATCGGCAAGAAGTTTCTTTCAGATTATTTAAAAAGGCAAATCCCGCAGGATTTAAGAAAGAAGTTCGACGATCAGTTCGGGCTCAACTACGGAGCAATTGTTGAAAAGGTATACAGACAACCATATCCGAACAGGTTTCTTGCATCTTTCTCCCCTTTTATATATGAGAATAAAAGCAATCCTTATGTAAAACAGTTGCTCAGACAAAGCTTCGCGGAATTTATCACTCGCAACATTATGCAGTATGATTACAAACTCTATCCACTGAACATTGTCGGATCTGTCGCATATTACTATGCCGACGAGATAAAAGAGGTTGCTTCGGAGCATGGCATAACAATCGGAAAAATTCTGAAATCACCCATAGATGGGCTCGTTGAGTACCACATAACCAAATAATTGATCAAAATGAAGGTAACAGAACAATCATCTAAGTACAGCGACCTTGACAGGATGTCAACCAAAGAACTCCTTGAGAACATAAACAGGGAGGATAAAACAGTTCCTGATGCTGTAGAGAAATGCATTCCTCAGATAGAGGCACTGGTTGACGGTATAGTATCAAGAATACAAAACGGAGGAAGGGTCTTCTATTTAGGAGCCGGTACCAGCGGAAGGCTTGGTATATTGGATGCTTCTGAAATACCTCCTACTTTCGGTGCACCTTACGATTTGATGATAGGTCTTATTGCAGGTGGTGACAAGGCAATCAGAAGAGCAGTTGAGGCAGCCGAAGACAGTTTTGAGGGAGGATGGCTTGACATGCAGCAATATGGAGTGGATCAGGATGACGTTGTTGTCGGAATAGCAGCATCAGGGACTACACCTTATGTGATTGGGGCAGTCAAGGAGGCAAGAAAAAGAGGTATTCTTACAGCTTGTGTTACCTGCAACCCGGATTCTCCACTTGCAGCTGAGGTTGAAATTCCTATAGTTGCAATCGTAGGTCCAGAGTTTGTTACAGGCAGTACCAGGATGAAATCAGGTACAGCACAAAAGCTTGTCCTCAATATGATATCAACAGCCTCAATGATCAAATTGGGCCATGTAAAAGGTAACAAAATGGTGGATATGCAGCTGACAAATGCAAAGTTGGTTGACAGAGGTACAAAAATGATCATGGAGGAGATTGGCTCGGATGATTATGAATATGCAAAATCACTTCTGTTGAAGAACGGATCTGTGAGAAAAGCGGTTGATTACTTCAATTCTATAAAATAGAGGGTAGATGTACTCCCGTAATTATCCCTCCAGATTACTTCAGGACGCAGTAGACGAGTTGTCTTCCCTGCCCGGTGTGGGTAGAAAGAGTGCACTTCGTTTTGCACTCCATCTCCTGAAGCAGCCGGTGGATAATGTCGAACGGTTCGGTCAATCGATTATTCGATTAAGCAAGGAGACAAAATTTTGTAAAAAATGCAGTATGATCTCAGATAATGATATCTGTGATATCTGCAGGGACGCAAAGAGAGACACATCCATAATCTGTGTCGTCGAAAATGTCAGAGATGTCATAAGCATTGAGAATACAATGCAGTACAATGGTCTTTATCATGTTCTGGGTGGGATAATTTCTCCCATGGATGGGGTGGGACCCTCTGATCTGACTATCGATCAACTCCTAAAAAGAGCGGAAAATGAGGAGGTAAAAGAGGTGTTGATTGTTCTGAGTACTACAATGGAGGGGGAGACAACCTCATTTTATCTCTATAAGTTGTTGAGTAAGTTCAATATTAAGATAAGTACTATAGCAAGAGGAATTGGTTTTGGAGATGAACTGGAGTATACAGATGAGATTACTCTCGGAAGATCAATCCAGAACCGACAACCATTTGTGCCAATTAAATAACTAAAACTATAATCATGCATCAATTCCCGGTATCTTGGCTGTTAATAGCCTTTACAGTCTACACAATAATGCTCTTTGCAGTATCGTGGTATACATCCAGAAAAGCTGACACAGGAGCATTTTTCTCTGGTAACAAGAAATCTCCTTGGTATATAGTAGCCTACGGTATGGTTGGAACATCCATATCTGGTGTTACATTCATCTCTGTGCCGGGTAATGTGTTGAATCAGAATTTCTACTATATGCCTCTTGTACTGGGATTTGTGGTCGGTTATATAGTCATAGCGACGGTTCTGATACCACTCTATTATAAGATGAATCTGACATCAATATATACATATCTTGAACATCGTTTCGGATTCTTTACCTATAAAACAGGTGCTTCTGTATTTATGGTATCAAGGGTACTCGGTGCGGCAGTCAGGATATTTGTAGTGGTACTGGTTCTTCATACATTCCTGCCGGCAGGCTCAACACCATTCTGGATTGTAGCATTTATATTCATGCTGCTTATATTCCTTTATACTTTCAAAGGTGGGGTTAAGACGATAATATGGACAGATGTACTTCAGACTACATTTATGTTGCTTGCAGTATTTCTTACAATTTTCTCTATTTCCAAGGCAATGGGCTGGAATTTCGGTGAGATGATGTCTGCTGTAGCATCGACAGATTATTCAAACTGGTTTGACTGGGAGTGGTCGCATGGTACTAATGCCATCAAGCAGTTTGTCAGCGGTATGTTTATAACAGTTGCCATGACCGGTCTTGATCAGGAGATGATGCAGAAAAATCTCTCTTGCAAAAATATAGGTGAGGCAAAGAAAAATATATATACAACAAGTATCACAATCGTAGTTGTGAACTTCTTCTTCCTTTTGATGGGTGCCCTTCTGGCGATTTTTGTAAGTTCAAAACTCGGAGGTATGCACAATATAGGTCTAGCAGATGCAGCCGGTGTCTTCACAAAAGCACAGACAGACAAGCTTTTTCCGGTAATTGCAAGTCAGTATCTTGGACTTGGTGTCGGTTTGTTCTTTATAATAGGCCTTATCTCAGCATCATACCCAAGTGCAGGAGGAGCCCTGACTTCTCTTACAATATCTTTCTGTATTGACTTTATGGGATTCAACAAAAGAAAGGATCTCTCCGAAAAAAAGAAACAGAATATCAGACAACTTGCACATGCAGGTTTTGCCGTACTCTTTTTCATAATAATACTCGTTCTCTATGCAGTCAACAACCAAACCGTTATAGATTTGGTATACCTGCTTGCATCATACACATACGGACCTCTTCTAGGATTCTTCTTCTTCGGTTTGCTTACCAAGCACAATGTGAAGGATAAATTTATGCCATATGTGGCTGTCGGTTCTCCGCTTCTTTGCTACTTACTTGATTTTGCAGGCAAAGAGTTCTTAGGATTCGGATTCGGTTTTACAATTCTTATCATGAATGGTCTCATAACATTTGCAGCGATGTACTTGTTAAGAGAGAGAAAAGTTAAGGCTTAATGAACATTCTGGAGATTGTAATATTGTCTGTCGGACTTTGCTTCGATACGTTTGCAGTATCACTTTCATCCGGAATATGTCTGCCCCAGATAAAAAGGGCAGAATTTCTAAAAATTACGCTGACATTTGCAATCATCCAGTCTTTGTTTACTCTGACCGGATGGTTGCTGGGCAGCGGCCTCGAGAGACTGATCAGCTCTGTTGATCATTGGATTGCCTTCTCTGTCCTTTTTTACATTGGAGGTAAAATGATCTGGGAGGCTCTTTCTGGTAAAGATGAAGAGAAGTGCATCGATATAAGAAAGTTCAAAATTATGGTAATCGCAGCCGCTGCCACAAGTATAGATGCACTTGCAGTGGGAGTGACACTTGCTGTGATCAATATGCCGGTTGATCGTATTCTCATCGCCTCTTTGGCTATTTTCCTCACAACAGCACTCGCCTCTGCCATAGGATTGAAATGGGGCAGGAAAATCGGTATAAAAGCAGGAAAGAGGTCGGAAATACTAGGCGGCATTATTCTAGTCATAATCGGAGTGAAAATATTGGTTGAGCATTTAAATATTTTATCTTAACTTTGCGGCCGGCCGGAATAGTGCCATACAAAACCAATAAGTAATGCTCATCCGTGTATCAGCCATATCATATCTGAATACTATACCATTTGTCTACGGGTTGCAAAACCATCCCGTAAGCAGGTATATTGATCTGGAGTTTTCCACACCGGCTGAATCTGCACAGAAGCTATCCAACGGACACACAGACATAAGTATAGTCCCGGTTGGTGCAATTCCTGAAATAAAGAACAACCTTATCTTTTCCGATTATTGCATAGGCGCCGAGGGAAAGGTTGCCTCTGTCCTTTTATGCAGCGGGGTCCCAATTGAGGAGATAAGATCACTATATCTGGATACAGAATCCAGAACATCGGTATTGCTTACAAAACTGTTGGCACAACGTTTCTGGAAAATTTCACCCGAATACATACCTTTCAATTTCTCCAAATCTGAGACAGATACCAATAAGAGTTACCTTCTGATAGGTGATAAGGCACTCAGGAGAGGAGGAGATTTCAAGTATGTCTATGATTTGGCTGAAGAGTGGATAAAATTCTCAAATCTTCCGTTTGTCTTTGCATGCTGGACTGCCAACAGAGACCTTGATCCGTCATTTGTTCATGATTTCAATGATGCACTCAGGTTAGGCGTTGAGAATATAGATAAGGCGGTAGAAAAATATTCAAACGGTTTCAATAAAGAGTACGCTCTTAAATATCTGGCTGAGAATGTCTCTTTCAATCTCAGCGCCGACAAGAGAAAAGGCCTTGCCGAGTTCTGGTCGCTTGCCCTGGACGAGTTAAAGTCAAAAGTCCGATGGTTCGGCTAAACCCTATGCCGTTTAAGTAACGGTAGATGATTTAGTTATAAACCATTAAAGGAATTGACCATGCTCGAAATATTTTACAAAAATAAGGGACAGGTAATAACCACAGATGAAATAGGCGCTCTTGACAATCTCGGTTATGACGATGTTTTGTGGATTGATCTCTTTTCACCTACAGGGGAGGAGAAGAGGGCTATTGAAGAGTTTTTGAATACAAACCTCCAGAGTCGTGCACAGGCTGAAGAGATCGAGAGTTCATCAAGATATTCCGAAACAGAGAACACAATATTCGCTAATACGAACTTCCTTATACCCGGTCCTGAAAATTACAGTATGGAGGCGGTATCCTTCATATTGTGCGAGGGAATAATTGTAACCATCCGTCACGTGCCCCTAAGGAGTTTTACCGATATCCAGCGCAGAATAATGGCAAACTACAGGTTGTTGCCAACCGGTTATCACATACTGGTGGGTATTCTGGAAAACAGGATTGACCTGGATGCCGATATGATTGAGTTGATGTCAAAAGAGATAGCTCAGTACAGTAAGAAGGTAAGTCTGGGAGGAACAATGGGAGAGGACCTTCTGTTGGATATTACGCAATTACAGGAGAACACGATGTTGGTGAGGGAGAATATTGTTGATAAACAGAGAATGATATCAGGTATTCTAAAAAGTGACAAGTTCCCGAGAGACCTTTTTGCCAAACTGGATGTTCTTATAAAAGATATAAACTCTCTTATAAACCATACAAATTTCAGCTTCGAAAGGCTTGAATACCTGCAGAACACGGTTCTGGGTTTGATTAACCTTGAGCAGAACCGAATCATGAAGATATTCACATTTGTCTCGCTTTTATTCCTGCCTCCTACATTGATAGCCAGTGTTTTCGGGATGAATGTCAAACTCCCGGGATTCGGAAATCTGGACTTTCTCTTTATTATGCTGATAATGGTTGTCGCCGTTTTGATAGTGACATTTATCTTCTTCCGCAAGAAGATGCTCAACTGACCTTTTTTGTCGCAATTATCTTATTGTACAATATGAGCGAAACAATGCTCACAGCCCCGATACAAGAGAAAATCAACCATAATTGTGATGGATTTCCCAGGTTGTCCACATACTTTACATAAAGGCGGGAGCCAAGAAAACCGCCGACACTGCTCCCTATAACTCCATATAGAAAAGAGTATCCCAGATATAGAGCTTTCTTGTCAGAAGGGGCTATCAAACCTATGTAAGAGATAAACTTGGGATGTGTGGTCATCTCACCCAATGTGAAAGTCATAATACCCAGAATAAATACCCATGGATTTGATGAAAGTGATAGGATGAACATTCCTGCTGTTCCAAGTCCAATTCCTGTAATCATTGTCGGTAAAGCTTTCCAGTTCTTGACCAGATTCGAAACGATAAGCTGTAACAATATTATGACTCCCGCATTGATTACAGTGACATGCTCAACATCGAACTTCCATGAAGGATTCTCTGTAAAGATTGAAAGGAATGAATTCACCACATTGTTTATAGGCGCCATGTCCATATAATCCTTGACATACCAGAGCACTGTACCGTACATCTGGAAATAGAGAATCCAGAAACCGGAGTAAATCAGTATCATTAGCAGAAATTTCCAATCCTTTATTACAAGCAACATCTCTTTAAACACTTGTGGGAGACTTTTGTCCGATTGTCTCTTCTGAGGCTCTTTGTAAAGAAATATGTTAAGCAGAAGAAGTATGATGCCGGCAATGGATGCCATGTAAAAAATATAGCTGTAGGATATTTTTTTTAGCATCGGAACCAGAATGAGCGGGAAGAGAAAAGCACCAAGATTTATTGACCAGTAGTATATCCCAAATCCAAGGCTTGAGTTTTTTTCATTTGTAGATCTTGCGATGGTCCCTGAGATGACAGGTTTGAAGAATCCTGCGCCTGTGGCAAGAACTAGCAATGAAAGCAGTATCATGGCATAAGTTGCTGAAATACCGGCGAACAAATATCCTGCAATAATACATAAGAATGCAAAGAACAGAACTTTGCGATAGCCGTATCTTTCAGCTATTGCTCCTGAGATTATAGGCAAGAGATAGAGCAGAGGCGGAATTATTCCCAGTACAGAGCCTGCCTGTTCTTTGGAAAAGCCGAGTCCACCTGAGTCAGGTGAGAGTATCAGGTAGACAGAGAGGATTGACATGACTGAATAGTAGGAACCTCTTTCAAAGAATTCCATAATAATTGCTGTCCAGAAGTTCCTTGAGAAGGAACGGAATCCGTTTTCTTTGCTCATACAGTAATTTTAAAAGTCCAAAGATAACCCAAATGGCCTATTTTTCAATAATTTTGGATAACCGAAAATATTCTTTAAATTTGCCAACTTATAAGGCACACTATAAATAATGTCTAACTACTTAATTTTTAAAATTTTAAAATGGTAAAAGATCTTAAAAAAGAAGAGATGGAGCAAGAAGAGCCAATTGTTGCAATCAACAAAGAGGAGAAACTCGAAGCTTTCATCGAGGATGACGCTGCTGTCGTAGCAGAAGAGTTAACTAGAAAACGCAGAAGTAATGCATCAGTCTCAATTGATAAATTCGACTGGGATGCATTCGAAAAAGAGACAGTGTACGACACTGAGAAATCAGTGATTGAAGACCGTTACAGCCAGACACTCTCAAAAGTTATTGAGAATGAGGTTGTAGAAGGTACTGTGGTAAACCTTAACAAAAGAGAGGTAATCGTAAACATCGGTTACAAGAGTGAAGGTGTTATCAGTATCAATGAGTTCCGTTACAATCCGGAACTTACAATAGGTGATAAGGTAGAAGTTTATGTTGAAAATGCCGAAGATAAAAAAGGGCAGCTTCTTCTTTCACACAAAAAAGCCCGTTCTCTCCGTTCTTGGGATAGAGTTAATGAGGCATTTGACAAGGATGAAATCGTTAAGGGTTACATCAAGTGCAGAACTAAGGGTGGTATGATCGTGGATGTATTCGGAATCGAAGCATTCCTTCCTGGTTCGCAGATCGATGTTAAACCAATACGTGATTACGATATTTTTGTCAACAAGACAATGGAGTTCAAGATCGTGAAGATCAACCACGAATTCCGCAATGTTGTTGTTTCTCACAAAGCACTCATCGAGGCAGAGCTTGAGGCTCAGAAAGCTGATATCATCGGCAAACTCGAGAAAGGCCAGATCCTTGAGGGTGTTGTCAAGAACATCACATCTTACGGTGTATTTATCGACCTTGGTGGTGTTGATGGACTTATCCACATCACAGACCTTTCATGGGGCAGGATCAACCATCCTGAAGAGGTTGTACAGCTTGACCAGAAGATCAATGTTGTTATCCTTGACTTCGACGATACAAAGAAACGTATAGCTTTAGGTTTGAAACAACTCAGCCCGCATCCTTGGGATGCTCTTGATGCAAACCTTCAGGTAGGTGACAAGGTAAAAGGTAAAGTTGTTGTCATAGCTGACTACGGCGCATTTATCGAAATTCAACCGGGTGTTGAGGGTCTTATCCACGTATCAGAAATGTCATGGTCACTTCACCTGCGCAGCGCTCAGGACTTCCTTAAAGTAGGAGACGAGGTTGAGGCAGTTATACTTACACTTGACAGAGACGAGAGAAAGATGTCACTCGGTATCAAACAGCTTAAATCTGACCCTTGGGCTACAATAGCTGAGAAATATCCTGTAGGCACAAAATGTACAGCTACTGTCCGCAACTTTACAAACTTCGGAGTTTTTGTTGAACTCGAAGAGGGTGTTGATGGTCTTGTACACATCAGTGACCTCTCATGGACCAAGAAGGTTAAACATCCTTCAGAGTTCACTTCAGTAGGAGAGAAACTCGAAGTGTTGGTTCTTGAAGTAGATCAGGAAAACCGTCGTCTCAGCCTTGGTCACAAACAACTTGAGGAGAATCCTTGGGATGTGTTTGAGACTGTATTTACAGTAGGTTCTGTTCATGAAGGTACAATTACCTCTTTCGTTGACAAAGGTGCAACAGTTGCACTTGCATATGGCGTAGAGGGATATGTAAGCATGAGGAATCTTGTTAAAGAGGATGGCACAACAGCAAAAGTTGAAGAGAAACTCGATTTCAAGGTGCTTGAGTTCAACAAGAGCACTAAGAGAATAGTTCTTTCACACTCTAAACTCTTCGAAGAAACCAAGAAAGAGGAGCCAAGAGAGAGAGTTGACAGCGAAACTGATTCAACTCAGAAGGCTGTAAAGAAACTCAAAGCCAACCTTGAGAAAACAACACTTGGCGACATCAGCGAACTTGCAGCTCTTAAGAGCGAAATGGAGAGCAAAGATCAAGCTAACAAGCAATAGATGAAATTTTCGTTCTCATCATTAGGGTGTGCTTCAGCACTTCCTACGGTGAACAGATTTCCAAGCGCTCATGTCCTTAATGTTCATGAGCGCTTGTTTCTTTTAGACTGTGGTGAAGGTTGTCAGATGCAACTCAGAAGATACGGGTTTTCGATTCTGAAGATCCAGAATATCTTCATTTCACATGTCCACGGAGATCATCTTTTCGGAATATACGGATTACTATCTACCATGTCAATGTTAGGGAGGACAGCGCCTGTATTCATATATGCTCCCTCTGAATTCTCAGCGATACTTACTGATTTTCTCAGACACTTCGGTGGAATGTTCAAATATGAGATTACTCACACTCCTCTTAAGGGGGAGGGGTTGGATTTAATATATGATGCAAAGAATTTTGAGATTCTTTCATTTCCCCTTAACCACAGAATCGAGTGCTATGGTTTTCTTTTCAGGGAGAAGTCTCCCAAGAGGAATGTACACAAATATTTGATTGAAAAAGATTCTCTAACATTGAAGGAGATTGCACAATTTAAGGATGGAGAGGATGTGACTAGAGATAATGGTGAGATTTTGCTGAATAGCGAGTATACATATATGCCATACAAGCCGCGATCTTTTGCCTATTGCAGTGACACGGCTCCATCCAGGGCTCTTAAGGATTATATTAAAGATGTTGACCTGCTCTACCATGAGGCAACATTCTCCTCTGAGATGTCCGAGATGGCAAAGGCTACGATGCACTCCACCGCTTCTGACGCCGCAAGGACGGCAAAGGAGGCAAATGCCGGAAAACTTGTAATAGGACACTACTCGTCACGATATAAGGAGTTGTCAACTCTGCTGAAAGAGGCAAGATCTCTCTTTCCCGAGACCTTTCTTGCAGAGGAGGGCACAGAGTTTGATATACCAATGAAGAATACAGAAAAAGATGTTTATGAAAAAAATTAGAATAGGATTATTACTGTTATCGGCAGTTATTTTATCAAACTCGATACAGGCTCAGAATCTAAACGATATCAACAGGCAGATGGGCAAGTTCGGTCAGACTCTGATGTATCTGAACAGTTATTATCTAGATACGGTTAATACAAATACCCTGACTGAGAATGCTATAAATTCCGTGATTTCAAAGCTTGACCCCCATTCTGCATATATTTCAGCCAAGGATGTTAAAGCGATGAACGAGCCGCTTGAGGGAAATTTTGATGGTGTGGGCATTGAGTTTGCTATCATTAAGGACACTCTGAGTGTCGCAGCACCGATTGCCGGAGGCCCGTGTGAAAGAGTCGGGATACTTACAGGAGACAGAATTGTTCAGGTAAATGGGGAGACAATTGCAGGTACAGGACTTACAAATGAACGTGTCCATAAGTATCTGAGAGGACCTAAAGGAACAAAAGTACAGTTAGGAATAGTGAGAAAAGGAGTTCCCGGAATGTTGTACTTTGAGGTTGTGAGGGATAAAATTCCAATTAACAGTCTGGATGCTGCCTATGAAGTGGATAAAGGGGTATATTATCTCAAACTAAGCCGTTTTGCCCAGAATTCCTCAAATGAGATATTGGAGGCCTTAATTGGCATGAAGGCTGAGAGAATAAACGGAATAATACTTGACCTGAGGGGGAATACAGGTGGTTTCCTGGGGACAGCTATGGAGATCTCCAATTTCTTTTTAGAGGGAGGTCAGTCTATAGTATATACAGAGGGGTTGAAATCACCAAAGAGGATAGAGAGAGCAACCGGTGCCGGATTTTATAAGAGAGGTCCGCTTGTTGTCATGATTGATGAAAACTCAGCTTCAGCAAGTGAGATTGTTGCCGGCGCCATACAGGATTGGGACAGAGGTGTAATAGTAGGACGCAGGTCATTCGGCAAGGGACTCGTTCAGCAGATTATGCCACTAAATGACGGTTCTCAGTTAAGGCTTACAATAGCAAGATATCACACACCTTCAGGAAGGGTGATTCAGAGCCCTTACGAGGCCGGAGAGAGTGAAAAGTACTACAAGTCTTTTGTTGAGAGGTATACAAAAGGAGAGATGTTCAGTAAAGACAGCATAAGCTTTCCTGACTCACTCAAGTATAAGACACTTGTAAAGGGACGCACTGTATACGGCGGCGGTGGTATAATGCCAGATATTTTCGTCCCTGCAGACACATCATATTATTCAGAGTATTATATGAACCTCATAAGAAGGGGAATTATAAATGAGTTCATGACTAATCTGGGTGATCAGAACAGAGCTGTCTGGAGTACAAAGT
>JAQVBQ010000013.1 GCA_028690215.1 Bacteroidales bacterium
ACAGTCAGCTATGCAGTCAACTCGGATATATCGAACAGATGGAAGAAGGCGGGAGATGAAAACAGCACAACCATTCCGAGAATTGTCTTTGCAGACGATGATGAGTTCAACTCAGACCTATACTCAATTTACTCAATGTCTAGTGTAAATGTTCTGGATGCTACAAATTTACGCCTCAGCAACATCTCTCTGAGCTACTATCTGCCTGAGAAAATATGCAGCAAACTTTCACTTTCAAATGCAAGGGTGCAGTTCAATGTAGAGAATGCAGCCATGTGGGCAAAGAGCAAGGAGGCAAAATATATGTTGGGAGGATATATCCAACCTAATTATGTATTGGGAGTATATTTTAACTTTTAACCTGCTTGAAGGAGAAACATATTATGAAAATAAATATTTCAAAAATAATTACGGTTGTATTCCTGCTTGTTGCCGGACTCTCATCAACATCTTGTGAGGATTACCTTAACGTGTTGCCAAAGGGCAAGAAGATACCTACAACCCTTGCTGATTATGAAGCGCTGCTCAGGGATGAGTATTCAAATCAGACAACAAATATTGAGCAGGCAAATATATTGCTCAATGACCGGTATGTGTCAGCTTATTATATGAGCTACTACCCATTGTGGAAAGCAAATTTCAACTGGGACGAGAGTGCAGACAGAATAAAACTTAACGACGGTGATGAATCTACATATTATAATCTGTACAGAACTATCAACACATGCAATCTTATTGTTGAGAATGCTCCCGGGTCGGCAGATGCAACAGAAGCTCAGAAAAATGAGGTCATGGCCTATTCAAAGGTTATCCGTGCAATCAGCTACTATGTGCTTGTGAATTATTATGCACAACCTTATCAGCAGGCGACAGCTGAATCAGAATCCGGAGTTCCGCTTATAGAGAGTGCTAACCTGGGTGCTGCATACGAGCAGGTATCTGTCAAGGAGATATATGACTACATAATCAAGAATGTAACAGAAGCGATTCCTTACCTTCCTGATTACGGAACTACAATTATCCATCCGGGTCTGGGTGCTGCTTATGCATTCCTTGCACGTGTATACCTTACAATGGCAGATTACACAAATGCTGAAAAGTATGCGGATATGGCACTGGCAATCAATAACAAGTTATATGACTGGACTGCCTTCTATGCAACAAATCAGGTTCAGATAGAGAAGCCGAACTCGTATACCAGACTTGTCGATCCTGCCGGCTACAATTATGTTGAAAATTACTATTTCAGACACGGATCTTCAAAAAACAGCACTGCGGAGAATTCAATAATTATTGAACGCACAAGCCTGTTTGAGAATGGTGATGCCAGGTTCAAGGCCCGTTGGAAAAGATATACAGTAGGTGCTGATACTTACTACAATTCAACCCTTACCAGCTACCACAACCACGGAGGTTTTACAACAACTGAGGTCTATCTTATCAAGGCTGAGTGCCAGGCTCGTGCAAATAAGCTCCCTCAAGCTATGGAAACTTTGAACACTGTCCGCAGGACAAGAATACTTGCAGCAAATTATCAGGACCTGACAGCATCATCAATAGCTGACGCTATTGGCAAGATCAGAAGGACAAAGGACAATGAGCTTTTATTCTCGATAGTTCCGTTTGCAGATGCACGCCGTCTGAATGTAGAGGGAACATATGCCAACACACGCACATTCAGCAAGACAGTCGAGGGATCAACAGTAACATTGTCTCCTACATCGCATATGTGGACAATGCCTTTCCCGCAGGGGGCTATTGATAATCCTGGCAACGGCACCATAAAACAAAATGTAGAGAAATAACAAAAACCATTTATGAAAAGAATTATTCTATTCCTTAGCTCAATATCCCTTATCGTACTGCTCTCATCATTTTCCGGGCAAGAGGGTAAACCGTTTAAAATTGAGGCATCATTGTCCGGCCTTACAGATGGGACAGTAATTGAGCTGGTGCCGGGCGGAACACATTCGAGAGAGAGTGCTGCTGCAACATCAGAGTTGAAGGCCGGCAAGGTTGTCTTTACTTCGACCATTGATTCACCAAGGTGTTTCTACATCAAAGTCAAGAACTCATACGGAGCGATTGTTTTTGTAGTAGACGCGGGAGATCAGGTTACAATTTCCGCAAAAGCTTCAAAGAGTGAATCAGATGAGAGTATTAGCTATGAGTTTGATGATCTAAAAATCTCCGGCAGTAAGACTCATGATGAGTATATTGTTAAAATTGCGCCCAGGGAGGAGCTGAACAGGCAATTCAATGAGATGCATCAAAAGCACGCTGCTATTTCTCGAAAAATTGGCGATGCAAGAGGCGCCAAAAATAAGGCAGCTATGGACTCTTTGATGCAAACAGCAGAGTATAAGAGCCTTGAACAGGATGAGAGCGATTTCTTCAAGAGAGTAGAGGCATCGGCAGAAAAAATGATCACTGAGAACAAAGATTCATGGTGGGGACCATTCCTCATGTTGTATCAATACTCATATTTTACAAGTGAGCAACGACCGGTATATGAGTTATTCTCAGAGGCTGCAAAAGAGAGCTTTTACGGTAAGAAGGTATATGAAGAGTTATATCCTGTAAACAAAGCAGGAAGTAAAATACCTGAATTCACCCTGACAGACCGTGACGGCAGTAAAAAAGCCTCCGCTGACGTGATTAAGGGCAACAAATATGTACTGATTGATTTCTGGGCTTCATGGTGTGCTCCGTGCAGGAGAGAGATTCCAAACCTCAAAGCTCTCTATGCAAAGTATCACGACAAAGGTCTCGAGATAATCAGCATCTCAACAGACAGAAAGGCTGCAGACTGGGAGAAGGCACTTGTTGCTGAGAAATTGCCGTGGATAAATTACCGAGATGTAGATGAAAGCATAGCCGCCACCTTTAAGGTCAATGCCATCCCGGCCATATTCCTCATTGACGGAAACGGTATCCTTATAGATGACAGCCTCAGGGGAGAGTCACTGGCATCTAAGCTCGAGGAGTTGTTTTAATTCTATTAATTTTGGTGGCACTGATTTTTCTAATTTGCAGTTTTATAGGTAGATATATAGTGTTATAATTGAGTGTCTTGCATGGGTGATAATCTTAATGAGTTAGTAGTGAGTTATATAGAAAAATCAGTGCCACTAAATTTTATCTCTTTCATTGTACAATCTTCATCTATTGCATAAAACCTTTGGTTGGTGTTTGCCTTATCAAGCCCGCCAAGAGCCTCTACGTACTCTCCAAGTTTTATATAATTGAAATTCTTTAGAGTAAAATTTACAGGTAGTGTGTTCCTTCCAGAATACCAGGCGATTTTAAGCCCATTACTTATAGAAAGGGCAAATCCGGCAAGTCTTTCAATTTCATAAGGATCATTGTCTCCTCCCATAAAGCAAATACATGTTATACTTTCTCCATACCTGTCGATGAGGTCTTCAATAACCACTTCTGTCAATGGCTCTCCGATATCTTTTCTCAGATGTGGGCTGTGGCAGCCCGAGCAATTATTTGGGCAACATGTAATGTTTATTGCCAAGGTTATCTCGTTAGGAATCTCTTGAAAAACAATATCATAGTTGAAGTATTTGAGCATAGCTTGACTAAATGGTTTTAGAATTTTGAATATTTTGAGAGTGTTCCCTTACCTTGTCTAGTTGTTTGAATAGTGGCGCCGTGCCGCTTCACGCTGTCTTGCTGAAGAGAAGTTACTCACCCTCTTCATATATCCTATGACACGAGTAAGATAGTCAACATTATTGCTTTTGCATACAGGGCACTCTTTGAGATACCTTTTGTCTATATGACCGCACTTATTGCAAACGGTGTTGGGTATATTGAATGTCAGATAATTACACCCCTCTGTTGCTGCTGTTTTCAGTAGGTGCCGATATTGATTCTGTGTCAGATGCTCCTCAAGATTCAGGTGAAGAGCCGAGCCACCTGTAAGGTGTTCGATATACTCTCTCCCGTGCATGCGGATTTTATCAAGGATATTTATTGTTTCATCCTCAACAATATAGAAGTAGCTGTTGTAACACTCCCTAGGGACCTTGAATCCGGCCTCCTTGTCCCATTTGGCATGTTTTACACCCACATTCTCGGCCGGAATCATCTCACAATTGAACATAGCATCCTTACACCGGTATTTCTTGTTGTATCTTTCAACCAAACCCAGAACATCCTTGACAAAAGATGCATACTCCGGGTTGTCTTTTATCTCAATTCCGAGAAATTCTGCCGCCTCTACCAATCCATTAACACCTATTGTAAGATATTGCCTGCCAAGATTAATATACCCGGCGTCGAAAAGCGGGAGCATCCCCTTCTTTTGAAGATCCTTCAGGTTTTCGTCGTAAGCAAGCTGAACCTTGTGAACAAGGTCAACCACATCTTCAAGAAATGTCAGATAGTTGACGCCGGACAAAGATGCGTGCTGTATGCAGCGGTTGAGATTTATTGTAAGAACGCTCTTTGAGCCGGTTGAAACCCCGCCTGCCCCTAGTGTGTAGCTGAATCCGTTGTCCTGAATTTCGTTCCTTAGCCTGCAGCAACTGCTCAGAGAGTCGGCGTTGTCGCTCATGTAGGTAAAGAAGGAGTGCCCTTCGGCATACATAGAAGCTGTAAAATTACCATACTCCTCATCTTTCACATCTCCGTCACTTGTCAGGAGAGCCATGGTCTCTACCGGAAAAGTCAGGACCGTCTTTGTCCTCTCTTTATTGAACCACATCATGAATCGTTTTTGAAGCCAGCTAAGTGAGTCCCATTCTGGTTTACTTCCGTCCGGAAAAACGAATTCACCGAAAAGGCTCTCAAAGTAGTACCTGTCATAATATGATATATTCCAGAACACCGCCTGAAAATTTCGAGCCCCTGTCGGCTGGTTTATAGAGTAGACAATCTGTTCGAAGCAGTCTGTGATTATCTTGTCGATGCTCCTCTGTTTCCGTGAGAGATCGACAATTTCTCCTGCTCTCTTGAAGTAATCATTCCCATATTCAAGAGATATGAAATAGTTCATATACATCAGGAATTCAGGTGTTGCACAGGCTCCGCTGAGCATACTGGAAACGATGAAAACCAAATTGACAAAACCGCCGCAGAATGATTTGAGATTTGTAGGCGGTTTGGAATTACCTCCTATGGAAAGTGTACCTCCGAGCAACCACGGATACATGGTTATGCTGGCACAATAGTTTGCCAGACTGGTCTCATCGTTTTTATATATAAAATGATTTGTGAGGAGATCGATGTATTTATCCGAGACCTCCTTTCCGTACATCTCTTTAAGCCTGTCGGTCAGCAGCCGGCGGTTGAGCCTTATAAAGCCCGATTTCGGGAGTTCACCTGTAAGGGTTGCGATATTCTTCCTCTCGACATTCGCATTTGCGTCATACTTGCTCCCGCTGGCAGGATTCTCTGCTGCACAGTAGTTTATAAGGAACTGCAGCCTGTCGCGGGTCTCCCTGTCTTCAAGGTGTTTTTGCCTGTATAGCATATAAGATTTTGCAACCGAAAAATATCTCTCGGCCATCAGGGATCTCTCCACCTGATTCTGGATATCTTCCACATTCATACCGCTAGAGATCTTTACCCTTGCAAGTATGGATGTGAGATCGTCCTCCGTGGCAAAACTTCCTACTGAGAGAAATGCCTTGCGAATGGCATTTTTAATTTTTTCGATTGAGAAAGGTTCGGTTGTGCCCTCTCTCTTAACAATGGTTAATCCGTCACTGTTCATGTTCCTGTATTTAAGGGTTATAAAACAGCAGCCGGGATGATGGGAAGAGAAGAAACTACAGGATTATTGTAGAATTCATTATCTGCCGCCTTTCACCCGAAGGCTACAAAAAACATGTATCGGCAGGTCTTCTGACTTGTTCCGGTATGTACGCCTTCCCGACGAAATGTGTCAGTGGCAAAAGAGTACAGACCTTCATGGAACTTACAGCTACGAGGATAGTCCCGGATTTTCACCGGGTTCCCTTTTAATCATGTTACAACATAAGTTGTTTTAATGAACCTGATACGGAACAAAGGTAATGTTTCGGGCTAGAACTCACCCATGAACAGTGGAATTCTTTTGAACGACTTATTAACAAAGAAATTTTTGTGGCACTGATTTAATACTGATTTAATATTGCCTTGGCAAAAGGGCATCTTGGAATTATAGTGAGATTATTTTTTCGTGCATATTTTGCACACTCTGTTACCAATAATTTGCCGAGACCCTTTCCCTTTGCCTCAACACTCACCTCGGTATGGTCAATAACCATGGTCGTCCCATCCTTAATGGTATATGTAATCTCTGCTATGGTACTACCATATTCAACGTAATAGAATCTTCCGCCTGTGGCGTTTTCATCATGAAATATATTTTTTGTCTCCATTTAACATGATGTTTTTAAAATAGTTATCATACTAAAGACAATTATTGACAAATAAAGTTTACTTTTTTGAGAAAATACCCTATATTTGTACCAATTATAAAATTGTAATAATTACAATTATGGGGTTCAAATATTCAGAGGAGGCTGTCGAGAGGCTAAAATCCAAAAGCATCAAACCATCCATCCAGAGGGTTGCTATAATGGACTATCTCATCATGAACAGGACTCACCCGTCGGTTGATGATGTGTATAGAGGACTTGCTAACACTATTCCCACACTCTCCAAAACGACTGTCTATAATACACTTAAGCTTTTCTCAGAGAAAGGAGCTGCATTGATGCTCACAATTGATGAGAGTCGCGTGAATTTTGACGGAGACACCTCACCACACACACACTTTTTATGTAAGGGGTGCAGTAAGATTTATGATCTCCAGATGCCTGCCTCTGTTAAGGAGGTTGTGGGGATGTCACTAGCCGGACATCAGATATCGGAGATACACTATTATTACAAAGGTCTGTGCAGATCTTGCCTTGAAGTATGAAAAACGTTTAACCAACAAAAAATATAGAAATGAAGAAAAAATTCAGATGTACTGTATGCGGTCACATTCATGAGGGTGACTCAGCTCCGGAAAGATGTCCTTTATGTAAGGCTCCTGCAAGCAAGTTTGTAGAAGTTGTAGAAAGCCAGGATGCTTTGGTGTTTGCTGACGAGCATGTTATCGGAGTTGCAAAAGGTTGTGATGAGGAGATGATTAAAGACCTGAACAATCACTTTATGGGTGAATGTACAGAGGTTGGAATGTATCTGGCTATGAGCCGACAGGCAGACAGAGAGGGGTATCCTGAGATCGCAGAGGCTTTCAAGAGGTATGCATGGGAAGAGGCTGAGCACGCTTCAAGATTTGCCGAGCTTTTAGGTGATGTTGTATGGGATACAAAGACCAATCTTCAGAAACGCAAAGACGCAGAGCAAGGAGCTTGTGAGGACAAGAAGAGAATTGCAACAAGGGCAAAACAACTGAATCTTGACGCAATTCACGACACAGTACACGAGATGTGCAAGGATGAGGCACGCCACGGTAAAGGATTCGAAGGTCTGTATAACCGTTATTTCAAGAAATAAAGGGAAAATATTCCTTTAGGCAATTGGGTTAATTTGAAGGCAGGTTAAATACCTGCCTTTTTTTGATAGTTCAAAAATAACCACTCCAAATATTTTACACATTTATTAATAATAATTGTAAAAATAATAACCTCTGGCATATATGTTGATAATCAGAAAAATAAAAATTTTTGAAAATGAAAAATGTCTTATTATCAGTCATTTGCCTTCTTGTGCTTTTGCCCACAAACCTGAGTGCTCAAAAGATAGAAAATCAGAAAGTTACACTGAGTGGGATAGTTGTTGACTCTTTATCAGGTAAGAGTATAGAGTATCCGACCATCGCATTATTCACAGATTCCCTGAAACTAATCAAGGCAGTGGCTGGAGGGGCTGACGGTAAATTTGTCATTGAGGCTCCTTGTGCAGGTAAGTACATTTTATCTGCATCAATGATAGGATATACAAATTCAAAAAATGAGATATCTCTGGATGGTTCCGTCAAACGTAAAGATATAGGTAAAATCTCGATAACTGAGGGTTTACAAATAGCCGAGGTTACGGTAGTCGGGGTAAAACCTTTGATAAAAAACGAGCCGGATAAATTGACATACAACCTCGAAGCAGATCCACAGACCTCTTCAAGCTCTGTTATTGACATTCTCAGAAAGGTCCCGATGTTGAGTGTTGACGGCGAGGATGCTGTACGGGTTAACGGTGAAACAAATTTTAAAGTTTTAGTTAATGGCAAATCCTCTGGGATGTTAGTTAAAAATTTCAAGCAGGCAATAAAGGCCATGCCGGCTAGTGCAATAAAATCCATAGAGGTGATAACCAATCCACCCGCAAAGTACGATGCCGAAGGGATAGGGGGAATAATCAATATTATTACAAATAAAAAGACTACCAATGGTTACAGTGGGAGTCTCAATGCAGCTGTGAATACATTGGGAGGTTACAACAGCGGTGGATATATTTCAGCTCAGACCGGCAAGCTTACTATGACAGCTAATTTGTATAACGGTAAAGAGGTTTCTCAAAAAAACCTTACTAAATCTGAGTCGGAAAATTTCATTAGTGACAATTACCATTATACATCCACTAGTGGGACATACAAATCAAATAGTGATTTTACTAATTTGAGCCTTGAGGCCAGCTATGAGATTGATTCACTAAACTTGCTCACTTTGTCGGGATGGGGATATTTGGGTTCTTCTGCAAGCAAGGGTTCTACAATTTATAACGCATTCAGTAAGGATTGGGTAAAGACCAGAATGTATGAAAACAAATCTTCGTCCGACTATGGATATGGACAAGGTTCGGGAAGTATTTCTTATCAAAAGAGTTATAAAAAGCCGGAGAAGAATCTCACTATTAGTTACTCCATAGACCTTAGCCCAATGAGGACAAATATTGATAATACTATTGATCCTATAATGGATTATACGGGATTTTCACAGAGATCGGACAATGATGCAACCGGTACTGAGCATACAGCCCAAATTGATTATTATAATCCTATAAATAAGAAACATAATATTGAGACAGGGATTAAGTATATTTTAAGACAAAACATTTCCGACACTCATACGCAAAGATATGACGAGCAAACTGGGAGTTGGTATGATGACATGACAAGAGTCAATGATCTTGACTATAATCAACACATTGGAAGTCTATACGGGGGTTATTCATACAAACATAAGTCATACACAGCAAAAGCCGGCTTCCGTATGGAGTACACATACAATGACGGTTTGTCCAAAAGTGCTGAAGGGAATATTCCCTTTGACAACAAGCAGTTTGATGTCGTGCCTTATATTAATCTCTCTTATATGCTGAAAAAAGGCAGGATACTGTCATTTTCCTATACCCAGAGATTGAGCCGGCCGGGTATTTGGTACCTGAATCCGTATGTTAATGATTCTGACCCGATGAATATATCATATGGCAATCCCAATTTGGAATCAATCAAGAGAAACTCTTTAGGCATCGGGTACAGGAGATCTTCCCAGAATTGGAATATCGGATTGAATCTTGGTGCCGACTTTACAAAAAACAGCATAGAGAGAGTAAGTGTAGTAGATGGCGACGGAATAAGAACCACAACTTACAAAAATATCGGAAAGAGCAGTGTATGCAGATTGGGTGTCAGCTACTCCTATCGCCACAGAGAGAAATTTAACCTCTATATCAATGGAGCTGTCTCATATGCGAAAGTCTCTTCAACACAGTTGGCTCTGGACAACAGTGGCTTTAATATTAATGGTACAATAGGAAGTAATATCGGCTTGTGGAAAAAGGGTATGCTGAACCTCAATGCATATCTCTTCGGTGGTAATGTCTCACTTCAGTATAAACAACCGCTCTACGGCTCCACTTCAATTGGAATTAGTCAGAGATTCCTTAAGGATAAGCTGACATTTGCCATATATCTGCAGGAACCATTCTCAAAAACAAAGGTGTATAAGTATGACTTTAATGACACAACATTCAAGATGCACTCGGAGAACATCAATTATATAAGGTCTGCAAACTTCAGCATTTACTGGCGATTTGGAAAATTCAACGCCAATGTCAAAAAAGCCCGCAAACAGGCTAATGATGATAAAATGAACGGTGGAGGGAATGGAGGTGTGGCCAAACCTTAGGACTCTCTATCAATCTTACAAACACAGCTCCAACACCGGATATGAAGGTTCGCTGAAGTTGTATTTTCTATAAAGTCTCTCTCCGTCTTTACTTGTATGGAGGGAGATTTTGCTTATGCCCCTGGTGCGGGCCTCTTCAATCAGATGCTCTAGAATCATTGCGGATATTCCTCTCCTTCTTGCCTGGGGAATGGTGTACATGTTCAGAATATCACCTTCAAGGTATGAGGATTTGTTGAAATCCCCCGGAATTGATTTGATTACCATTGCGCCGAAGCTGACTATGGTGTTATCCTGTACAGCCATCAAGGCAAAACATCTGCCTTCCGCCACTGCCCTTTTAAAGTATTCGTTAAGCTCTGATTTAAGCCTCTCCTTATATTCCGCAGGTCTGTCGCCCTGAAGTTCTGTTAAATAGGCCAGCCTATATGTTGTGAGTATCTCAATGTCACTCTCTCCGATTGTCCGGATTTCTATATTTTTTTCGAGATTTTCCATTTTTAGGAATTTTCTATAAAGATAGATTTTTTACCGAAAGAGTATCAATGACGCTCTCTTTATACTTTCTTGAGACTTCCAGGGAAATATTTCCAACCCATACTTTTGTCGGAGAGTATTTTGTAATATGATCAATATTAACAAGAAAAGATCTGTGAATTCTTAAAAAACCGCTATCAAGCACCTCTTCCCAGTGTGATATGTTCATCTTTGTCCTGTATGAAACGCCTGCATCACACCTAATCCAGACTTCATTGTCCCTTGATTCCACATACATAATGGAACTCTCTCTGAGAGATACCTTTTTTCTCTCTGAAATGAAGTCAATCACCAGGTCTATCTTCTCTTTTGACTTGTCAGGAATTTGATGCATAATATACTTCTCTAGGGAGAGGCACGAAATTATCAGAAACCACAGGAAAAATGGATTAAAAATAATATTTGCATCGTGTTTTAATCCGAGAGAAAAGAGATATTCATCTACCGAAAGAATTACAAGATACTCTGTTAGTAGGGTAATAGCCGCAAGATATATGGAATTGAGTATTCCGTTCCAGATATCCTTAAAGGAGATCTGTTTAAGAAAGACCTTAGCTAAAATAATTCCGGGTATGAGAGCCAATGAGAGGAACAGGGACGAGGTATAATTCTTTGTTGTGCTTTGAAGCACAAGGCTTAGCACAAGAACAAACAAACCCCAGAAAACTATGCTGAAGTATTTTCTCATATCCAAATTTAAATTTTTATTTCCATCTTGATCAATACTTTGCACCAAAAATGGGTTGAATCTGCGTAATAGGGGGATTTAGCATTTGAACAGGGGGTTTTACAGGCATACTTTTTAGGATGATTGTATACTCAACTCTAACTTTGGTATATATAAATTTTAAAATTATGATACTTAAAGAACTATTCATTACAGGAGGGCCATTATTCATGACCATCCTCACTCTGGAGCTCATTCTTCTGATTCTTGCAGCATGGAAAGCTCCGGCATGGGTAAAGGAGATTGGGCTTATAGCACTTATCTCCTGCTGGATTTTTACATTTATCAGCTTAATTCAAATGTTTAGTGTAATTCAAAGGGTAGGAGACATATCTATCTCTGTATGGTGCGGAGGTTTCAAGGTCGCCTTGATTCCTGTTGTGTACGGCAGTTCTATCTATCTGATATCACTCATCTTAAGAATCATTCAAAAACCTAGAATTTAGAATAGAAATTTAAAAATAGAAATCCGCCCCGACGCTACTCTTTTTAGGAGAGATGTAGGGGCGGATTTTTTATCTAGAGCAGAGGTGGTTACAGCTCTACCTCTTCGCTTTTTACATTGACATGTTTACCGCCATGATAGTTGTATAACCCTACCAGAACCTTTTGCTTGTCATCTTTTGTCGGGGTGATAATCACAAAATCCATTGACTTGGTGTCCTGATCAATCTCTGCGTTCTTGTCACGTGTCTTCTGGTCTTCCCATGTACCTGAATTGACATATACGCATTTCTTTCCATCCAGGTTGTTGTATGACTCCAACATAGGTTCGTGGCTATGTCCGAAGACAACTATGCGTGCATTTGAATTTGGGTTCTGGAAGTATTGTTTATTTGCCTGACTGTCGAGATATTTGTGGTCAAGGCTACCAGGTATTGCTTCATTGATATCATTCATAACTGAAACGTTGTTGTATACCTGTCTCTCGTCCCAGTTTGCCTGAGTGAATATGCCATTGTAGAGGTTCATCTGTATACTTCCGTCTTTTGGGCTGTTTTGAGGAAGAATATCATTAATAGCATAAGTCTTTGTGAAATTGCCCACATTTGTTACAATTATGGTGTCATTGAAATTGTCCTTAACATAGATAACATCTTCAATTACCTTTTTCCACAATAAGTAATAGACATACTTGCTATATTGCTCAGGGTTTTTCGGATCATTCAGTTTGACCTCCGGCACTTTGGTAGAAGCCTCCTTTGTGGTAGGGTCTGTAAACGAATTGGCTGCTATGCGGGCGAAGAAGTAGCCCGGAGCCATTATGGCACCCGGAGCATCTGCCTCATTGGCACCTTTTGTAATAGAGCAGAAGAAATCGTATCTGTGACCATGTTCAATGGCTATTTGTGGATAACCATCAGGATTGTATGTTCCTACAGGGTACTTCTCACCAGCGTCACGGGCCTGGTTTACACCCGGCATTGCTATATCGACATTCTCCGCTGTAAATCCCATGTCGTGATTACCGGGTACATAGGTCACCTTTATCTTTCCATCCTTGATTATCTCTTTTAGTGCATCGAAAACGCCTTGATTGGCAGCCACGGTTTTCTTGACAAAATCTGCCTGAGTTCCGCCACCATAAGTGTTTGTGCGTGAAGGGATATACCACTCATCCAGCATGTCACCGCCAATGACCAGTTCCTTGACTGTTTCAGAGCTGCGGACTTCATTGAGGAATTGCTCAAGTCTACTCAGGTGTTTCACCGTTTCAGAATATGATAAATCGTTACCAATATGTAAATCACTTATGATAACAATTTTTTTCCGCTCATTGCCAACGTTCTCGGTTACTGCGTCGAAAGGATTAGGCGCTTTATTATTAACGCACGATATGCCAGACGCCAAAATAGTGGCGAATGCAACAATTGTAAGTACAAAATTCAGTTTTTTCATATGTAAAGTGTATGTGTAATAAATATTTCCTCTTAAGGTTTGAACAAAATTAGCTTTTTTTAAGGATAATTTTTATTAAGTTTGTATAAATGCACTAATACCCAAACTTATTAGCCGACGAGGCACCCCTCTATTATTATGGAACTCTTGGATTCAATAGTTAATTCCTTATATAAGAATCTAATCGGGAATGATGGATGGCTCGTGGTCCTTGACGGACTATGGGTTACTCTTTTAATTTCGGCTCTGGGCCTGCTTTTCGGGACCATAATAGGATCACTTCTTTGCACTATGCGTATCTCGCGGATGGGGGCATTAAGAGTTCCCGCAAAGGTTATAATTGCCTTTCTCCGAGGTAGTCCTGTGTTGTTGCTTCTTATGATTTTTTACTATGTTGTATTTTCAAACAGCAGAATTGATGCGGTTTACATTGCAATTATAGCATTTGCCCTTAACAGCGGGGCTCATATAGCCGAAATAATGCGTTCTGCATTGTCGGCTGTTGATAAAAAGCAGATTGAGGCAGCGAGAATGCTTGGACTCTCAAAATTCAAGGCTTTCATTTCAATAACACTGCCACAGGCCGGAAAGATTGCCAAACCGGTTTATCATAGCGCAACAATCAATCTTATTCAGTGGACATCAGTCGTTGGTTATGTTACTATCACAGACCTCACCCGGACTGTAAACAATATCGGATCCAGAACAGGTGACCCGTTTTTTGCCCTCTTCTTAGGAATTCTTATCTATCTGGCTGTATCATATTTGGTTAATATTCTGTTTTCTTTTCATAACAGGAAAAAGGAGGGTGTATGATCAAGACGGTCAATTTGTGTAAAAATTTTGGTGACTTGATTGTTTTCAAGGATATATACTTAAATGTTCAAAAGGGTGAGTGTATAGCCGTTATCGGACCTTCAGGAACGGGAAAGAGTGTATTGTTCCGTACATTGACCATGCTTGAGAAACCGGATAGTGGCCAGGTCTTGATCAACGGTACAGATATTACTGGAAAGGGTGTCAATATCAATAAAGTGAGAGAGAAGTTCGGTATGGTATATCAGGGTTTTCATCTCTTCTCGCACTTGAATGTTTTGGATAATATAACACTGGCTCCCCGAAAGGTTAAAAAGATGAGCAGGCCTGAAGCAGAGAAAAGAGCAATGGAACTGCTCAACATGGTCGGCCTGAGTGATAAATCCAAATCCTATCCTCATCAACTTTCAGGTGGTCAGCAGCAAAGGGTTGCCATAGCCCGTTCGCTGGCGATGGATCCTGACATAATCCTGTTTGACGAACCTACATCGGCGCTGGATCCGTCAATGACCGGAGAGGTTTTGACAATAATTCGCAAACTGGCCATGAGCGGTCTTACAATGATGATTTCCACCCACGAGATGGGATTTGCCCAGGATGTGGCCAGCAGGGTGATTTATATGGACGATAAGGGCATATATGAAGAGGGAACCCCGGATGAGATTTTTATGAATCCACAGAAGGAGAAGACCAGAATGTTCATCCGCAAACTTAAAGTCTTCACATACTCTATAACTTCGAGAGGATTCGATATGGTCTCAATGAATGTTCAGATAGAGATGTTCTGTCAGAAGTATAACGTTGAGTCTAAGAAAATCAACCACATACAGCTTATTCTCGAGGAGCTGATTGTTTCTGTAATAGAGAGATATCCAAGTGATTCACAGTTGAGCATTGAATTCACAATTGAATTCTCAGAGGAGAGGCGAGAAATACAGGTGGCGTTTATTTATAAAGGAGAACTTTTCAATCCGTTTGAAATTGCAGAGGGTTCAGACCATCTTGGAATGACATTGATTACCGGTGTTGCAAAAAGCTTTGACCATAAATTTGAAAATGGTCAAAATACCATCAATATTAATCTTTAAATTTTTAAGCATGAAAAACAAACTTCCAATTTTATTAATTGCTGTTTTAGCTCTTGGATTGACCTCCTGCGCATCAAAAGGGGCTAAAATAGAGACATTGGCCGACCTTCAGGGAAAAATAATCGGAAATCTATCTTCCGGTATTTCTGACTCTTCAGCAAAAGCTATGATCTCAGTGCTTATCGGCGGAGAACCTGCTGAGGTTGTAAGTTACAACAGAGGAATGGATATTCTTGCTGCACTGAAAAGCGGGAAAATAGACGGATATCCATCACATCAATTTGCCGTTGACTATTTGCTCAAGAGAGATTCGCAACTGGTTGCCATACCTGTGACTGATGTTCCAATTGAGGGACAGGCTATAATGGCTGTCCGCTCGGAGGATACTGCTTTGAAGAGTCTGCTGGACAGCGCAATCGTTACTCTTACAGGAAACGGAACTATTGCTGCTATTGAAAAAGAGTGGATTACAGATCTTCCTGCAGAAAACGAACCAACTTTTAAAGAGTTACCTGTAATAGAGGGAGCTACAACTTATTATGTTGGAGTTACAGGCGATATGCCACCACTCGATTATGTTGCATCAGACGGTTTTCCTGCCGGTTTCAATGTGGCTTTGCTCAGTGAGATAGGAAAACTCATTAATGTTAACTTCAAATTCGTCTCTATTGAGACACAGGCACGTTTCACAGCTTTGGAAAGCAAGAAGATAGATGTTGTATTCTGCCATTTCCAGAGTACAAACACCAGCTATTTCGATGAGCTTAAAAATGAAGGATGGTTGGCAACTCAGCCTTACTTTATTTATAAAGGAGGATCTTTTATAGTTAATAAGTAATGCGTAATCTCTTTTCGGTAATATTTATATTACTGATATTCTGCAATACTGCCTATAGCCAGGGAGCCACAACCGGTACGCTTGAAGGAAAGGTGCTGGATGAGGCTTCCGGGCCTGTAGCAGGTGCTACGGTCATTGCCGTACATATTCCCTCCGGTACAAAGTACGGAGCAGTTTCAAGAACTGACGGTTCATTCTCGTTTCCAGGCATGAGGGTCGGCGGCCCTTATGAGGTTTCTGTAAGTTATATGGGTTACGAGAAGGCGGTGTCAGGCGGGATATACATTACATTAGGTAATATTACCAGACAAGATTTTAAATTAGGAGAGCAATCTACACTTCTTGCTCCTAAAGTCATATGGGGCAACAGAACAGGAGGAGCTACAGCAATAAATAAAGAGGAGATAGTCGCACTTCCGACTATTTCAAGACTTATTACAGATTTTACAAGGTTGGTTCCTCAATCAAGAGGAACTTTCTTTACCGGCCAGGATAACAGGATGAATGCCCTGACAGTTGACGGTTCAATGTTCAACAACTCCTTTGGAATTGCCGGCATGCCGGGAGAGAGAACAGGAGTAGCTCCAATCTCCCTTGAAGCTATAGAACAGGTTGGTGTCTCAATTGCTGCCTATGATGTGAGACAATCCAACTATACTGGGGCGGCTATTAATATGGTGACAAAAAGTGGAACAAACGAGTTCCGGTCATCAGCTTATTACAGCCTCAGGAACGATGCAATGGTGGGCAAAAAGGCTGCAGATGCAACCTTTAACACAGGAGCCTTCCGATTTAACATGGGAGGAGCAACTGTATCCGGCCCCTTGATTAAAGACAAACTCTTCTACTTTGTAGGATTAGAGGTGGAGAAATATATAAGACCGGCAACTCTTTTTGTAGCAAATGACGGGTCACAGAATGCCGGCGGGAACATAACCAGAGTCCTCAGGCAAGATCTCGATCAGCTGAAAGGTTACCTGAAAGAGAACTTTGGATACGAAACAGGAGGTTATGAAGGTTATGACTTTACTACAAGTGCTGTGAGGCTTATTGCCAAACTCGACTACAACCTAGATGAGAGAAATAAATTCAGTATCCGCTATAACCACCTGAACTCATCCTCAGACCAGTTTATTGCAAATTCGGACGCTTTGGGCTACGGATACCGCAGAGGTACTATCAGCTCCCTGAATTTTCAGAATTCAAACTATTCATTGGTAGAAAATATAAGATCTCTTATTGCGGAGTGGAACAGCACCCTAAGCGACAAATTGGTCAACAATATGTTTGTCGGATACAGACACCACGACGAGAGCCGGAAAAACCCGGCCATTCTTTTCCCGATGGTAGATATCCTAAAAGATGGGGTAACCTATACAACATTCGGGACA
Source organism: Bacteroidales bacterium (assembly GCA_028690215.1). Classification (GTDB taxonomy): domain Bacteria; phylum Bacteroidota; class Bacteroidia; order Bacteroidales; family UBA932; genus Bact-08. The sequence continues at coordinate 17,436 of JAQVBQ010000013.1, forward strand.
GAGCCGTTTTCTCCGTACAATGGCCTAAAATACGGCACATTTCAGTTACAGGACAACCTTACCCTCTTTTTGAAAAAACACACTTTGCTGGCGGGCTTTAACCTGGAGAGGTTCTCTTCAAGTGACAGCTTTTTCCCGGGAGCACAAAGCGTATATGTATATAACTCGCTTGAGGATTTTTATTCTGATGCAAATGGTTATCTGTCAAATCCAGACAGGACAACCTCAAACGTAAATTTAAAAAGGTTCCAGTACCAATATTCAAACATACCTGGAGTTGAGAAACCGGTACAGGAACTGAAAGTTTTATATGCAGGGTTTTATTTACAGGATAAATGGAGCATCACACCCGCATTGAAGCTGACTTTTGGGCTGAGAATGGATATTCCGTTTTTCGGTGATACAGGTTTCAGAAACTCTGAAGTTGAGCAATTGACCTTCCTGGATGAAGCTGGAAAAAGCGAAAAATATTCGACAGATAAGCTTCCGGACTCAAATCCGCTCTTCTCGCCAAGACTTGGTGTGGATTGGGATCTTTTTGGTGACGGATCACTTATGCTTCGTGGGGGTTCAGGGATTTTCACATGCCAGCCGCCATATGTTATAATATCAAATCAGATTGGCAACAACGGCATACTTACAGGCTTTGAATGGTTGGACGGATATCCTGCTTCACCGCTCTACTCCCGCCCGTTTAATCCACAAGTGGATAGATATAAACCTGCAAATGTAATAGGACAGCCTGCTTTCAGATTCAGCCTGGCCCTTACAGATCCGGGATTCCGTTTTCCTCAGATCTGGAGAAGCAATATAGCCTCCAACTATATTTTCCCTTCAGGATTTGTGGGGAATTTTGAATTCATCTACGACAAGGATATCAATGGGATAACAAATATCAACGCTAACCTTCCGGTACCGACAGGCAGCTATACCGGTGCCGATGACAGGCTGCGCTGGACACAGGGGAGTAGGCTGAATTCAAAAATTTCAAATGCCGTAGTCCTGAAGAATCAGAACGAGGGTTATTCATGGAATATTGCAGCCTCCCTGGAGAAAAGGATGGCAGACCTTCTATTCGCAAAGATCGGCTACTCCTACGGAGAGACAAGGAATCTGATGGATGTGGGAACAGCTGCATACAGCACATGGAGCTACAATCCACAGGCTTCCGACCCTAACAATCCCAAGCCGGGGCTCTCTATGTATTCGCCCGGTCACAGAATTTTTGGAGCACTCTCTGCAAATGCCAATTTTTTCAATTTCGGACAGACAACCTTCTCTCTGTTCTTTGACTCGTACAGTGCAGGAAGACAGAGCTATATTGTGGCAGGAGACCTGAATGGTGACGGAGCAAACAGCAATGACCTCATTTATGTTCCAAATAACAGGTCTGAGATGAATTTTGCAGCATATACAACAGGCGGCAAAACCTTCACTGCAGAGCAGCAGGAGATAGCCTGGGATAAATACATCAGCAAGGATAAACATCTCAGTAAACGCAGGGGTATGTATGCAGAGAGAAACGGAGTGGTTTTGCCGATGGTGTCACGCCTTGATTTCAGCCTCTCCCAGCAAGTATTCTTCAGACTGGCCGGTAAAGAGAACAGATTTGCCGTAAGACTCGATGTCTTGAATCTGACAAACCTGATTAACCGAAACTGGGGAGTGAGCAAGACAATTATCACAACACAGCCTCTGGTTTTAGTCGGAACGGTTGCAGAGGGCTCGGGTGTCAAACCTCAGTACAAACTGAGGACAATCAATGACGAGCTTATACAAGAGCCCTATATGACAACCGCAACCATCAATGATGTCTTCCGGCTTCAGCTCTCTATCAGATGGGACTTCGGCTCAAGATAGTCTGTATTAAATTGCCTATATTAGAGCGATATAATTTAATCTATGAAAAGAGTATTCGTTTTACTTCTGATAAGCATGTTCTCGTTCTCTCTGTATAGCCAGACCGGTGATGAGACAGCTGAATTAATCCTCACCTCGGCAAAAAGAGGAGGTTATCTGCCATCTTTATATACAAAGTACTACAAGGTAAAAGCCTGGTCTGCAAAGCAGAGTAAGCCAGTTCCTCTGGAAAACGAAGTCTGGACACTTTCAAATTTTCAGACAGCTATGGACGTTTCAACCAAAAAACCGATTGACTGGGGAGTAAATGGTGACAGATTCGTGGTAATAAACATAGTGCCGGACAATAATAACAGGCCCTATAACGTGAAAGACGATATTGCTGGTACAAAAAACAACTTGACATTTACCCTTGATTTATACGAGTATGACGGGAAATTTGTTAAAACAATCTCCAAATGGGGCTACCTGCTTGGTTCGGGATATTATGGCGTCGTCTATGTTCAACAAGGAGTCTATCCTACTTTTTTATCCAATGTGCCGGTAGAAAAGGGGGGTACTTTAAGCTATAAAGTATATGATGGAGCAGTGAATCAATTGTCAAATTTAGTAGCCGAAGACGAAATGAAGGTTACTCTCATGGAGAAGAAGGTAAATTTGCCGGATGACATCCCAATGCAGCTATCTTGCAATTTTGCTCCAAAGCCTGTTTTTGATGAAGCAAAAACATCATTACTGGAAAAGATGAAAGGGGAATCACCTTTTATGCAGGCAAAATATTATCAATCAGACGTATACGATGCCGGTAAAATGGATTTTCCGAAGCCAAATCAAAGATGGAGTTTCTGGAATATGTTCATTGCAAGTGATATTACAAACAGATGCCCTATTGACTGGGGTCCGAATGGAGACAGATATGTACAGTTCGATCTGGAATTTGAAACTAAAAGAAACTATTCTGCCTTAGAGGACGATCTTTATAACACCGGAAAACGATTCCTTTTTCCTCTAAGATTGTATGAAAGTGATGGACGATTTGTAAAGACTATTTCAAGCTTTGGTAATTTCTTTGGCTTTGGGGAGGGATCATTTGTTTTTATGCAAGATGCCAGGAACGAAATAGCATCATTTTTCACAAAACTGCCGGTTGTAATTGATAAACCTTTTTCATATCGGGTAGATAAAAGGACAGTGACAAAAATTTCCGAATTACTTTTTTTTAAGCCAGCATAAAGCATAACATAAAATGCAAGAGATTTTTTAATGGGATTTTTATACATGCAATGCAACGATTTGACTATGAGAAGCATCTTATAAGCATATTGATAAAAAAACTGATGTCATGAGGATAAAATATTTGCTTTTAGGAATAATGGCTTTAGGGCTGTTATCGTGTGAAAAATTCGACGAAGGTGATTTTGATACAGATGTACCTCCGTTTATGGTTAATCTTAGTGTTTTTGATGCAAAAGGTGTTGATATTCTCAATCCTGAAAACAGCAATTCAATTCCATTAAGCGGAGTAAAGGCTTTGTATAAAGGTGTTGAATATGAGTGCAACGCTGAGTTGGCGACTATTGGTACAAAAATATGCTCTGTTAGTTTTTATGGTTTGAGAACGATGCAAAACCCTAGAAATGGAGTATATTATTTGCAATTCGGTGAGTTAAACGGGATAGATAATTACTCAAATGAGGAGGTAACAATATTCTGGGGAGACGGTACTTCTGACAAAATAAAATTCAACAGAGAATTAAAGTGGAATTCTAGAAAAGGTTATCATTATATCCAGCAAGAGTGGTTTCTGAATGGAACTAAAATACCGAACAATTATATCAGCTTAATAAAAAACTGACGACATGAGGGTGAAATATTTGCTTCTAGGAATAATGGCTTTAGGGCTGTTATCGTGTGATAAAATAAACAATGGCGGTAAAATCTGGGATATTTCGCCGGTTGTGGTTACTCTTCAGGTTGTAGATGCGAATGGAGTTGACATTCTAAATCCTGAAAATAGCAATTCAATTCCGATAAGCGGGGTAAGGGCTTTGTATAAAGGAGTTGAATATGAGTGCAACACACCGTCAGCGGCTGTTTGTACAAAAGCATACCTTCCTCAGTTTTATGGTTTGATGGCAATAAACAACACTTATAATGGCTTATATTATTTACAATTCGGAGAGTTGGAGGGGGCAAAAAGCTACTCAAATGAGGAGATAACAATAACCTGGGGAAACGGTACCGCAGACAAAATAAAATTCAACAGAAAATTCAGGTGGAAACTTAATGGGGATCCGGATGTCCATCAAGAGTGGTTTCTGAATGGGACTAAAGTATCAGGCAACATTATAAAAGTTGTTAAGTAAACCGGATAAAAAAGTTTCCGGTCAGGCTGAAAGCCTGCATACCTATCTAACTGTAACTCTTATTGCTCCCTGGTAACCATAAGTGGTGAAGGGGGCATCCTCATATGAAAATTCAGGAAATTTCTGATTCAGGATTTTAATAAGTTCTGATCTTAACACCCCTGTTCCTGACCCATGGATAAAATCAATCTGGCCCCCCTTTTTTAATCTGTTTGCCTGCAATGTGCGTTCAAATACCTCCAGCTGATAAATCAGAGAGTCGGCCGGTGCAAAAGTGCGGTATGCCTTGGCAATTCTTTCAATATGGAGGTCAACGACCAGCGTTTGAGTTTTCATCGTGCAAATTTACGAAATTCTATGTGGGATTTTGTGGCCGCACCTTTGGAATTTCTAGAAAATCAACTTTTTACTATAATTAAATATTATAGAGTTCAATATGGATGTTAAGAAATCATCTTTGCAAATCCATAAGTAGCAGAAAAACAGACAAAAAGCATCGTTGTTGCAAATGCAGCTTTTTTTGTTTTGTTTTAAATAATTATATTATTTTGTAATAACTTTTGATGAAAGTGTAAAAATAATAATATATTACCCAATACAAAACCCTCAAAAACTATGAAATCTAAGGACTTATCTAACTCAACCGAGAGTGGGAGATTATTGGAACTGGGGAAGTTATGCAAATGATGCATATGCATGCCCGCTTAAACTACCTTTAGCAGGGTCCCGTCTGGTTAATCCTGAAAAATTTGCCGGTGTTGGTACTATAGGCTATTATTGGACTAGCAGCGTGTCTTCAACTGCCTCGAGACGTCTAGTCTTTAGTGGTGGAGGTACTTATAGTACCGATTATGACGGCCGTGCATCCGCACTCGCTATCCGTTGTATAAAGAATTAATAATACTGATTTCAGCGCTTATTATAATCGCAAAAGCCCCCTGCAAACCATAAGTGGTTCAGGGGTTTTTTTTCGCCAGCTCATCGTAGAACTTTATTATTACCGGATAATAATCTTTGAAAGTAGGATACTTATCCCGGTTTTTGCTGTATTCATTCAGACACCCGGCAAGACCTTTAAGCCAACCAAAACCCATTCCCTTTTCTCTCTGGTACTTTGCCTGAATAACTTCATCGGGATAGTTGTGCTCTTTCATGTATAATAATTCACTGGTGCGCACTATCGCTTCATTCATCATATAAACCCAGTTGCCGTATGCATTTTTTGTCATAACATCTTCTACTTTGCTGAAAATCTTTTCTCCTGATTCTCTCAGCAGTTTCAAGTTTTCCGGACTCTCTACCACTTGGTTTACATATGTATGATTGAATTCATGCACGATCAACATCTCATTCAATTTTCCTTTCAAATCTACCGGATTTCCCAGACTGTCTGCCATGTAACCCATAATTGCAAAAGCATCTTTTTCCACTCCTTTCAAATGGCGATGATCGCCATAGTTGCATGGCCCATTCGTACACCCAATAATGATTCTGAAGTTCATGTCACTTTCCATCCCAAAAAATTTTGAATGCCATTGATTGTCAAATAGTGGCATTACATCGCGCTCGTAAGCGGCTATGGCTTTGTCGTAAATCTCTTTTTGTGAGCGAAAAAACGTATGGAATTTGGCCTTTTTATAAAAATCTGTCAAAGCATAAAGAAACTTTGCTTTGTCAACATAATTCCAACGAAAGTCAATCGTACTATCTTGTTCTTCAATTTTTTTAAAACGATTACCCTTGAAAATTATATGTGTACCGAAAGATGGAACGGCATTGTAAACGATTCCACACTCTTGTCTCATACTCTGCATCATCTTGATTACTTCGTGCTCTTTAAAGGGAGCAAAGTATTCATCTATGTTTTTGTCGTAAAGCCCGATAGAGTATTTTTCCATATTGAAACCATTGAATTCAGGATGACCGGCCAAGCGGGCGACAATTCCCATGAGCTCAATATTTTCGTCAACTTCCGGTTTCAACTGTTGAGAAAAAACTGTAAATGATGATACCACAAAAATTGTCAAAGTGAAAATTATTTTCTTCATAATTGATATATTACTCATAATAACAAAGTTATGAAAATATTCTAAACCTTTTCTGAGGGATTTGAAGGTGATTGTGAAAATTAAATTTAAATTTTAATTTAAACTAATAAAAACAGTTTGCAAACTAAAAATATTAGTTTAAATTTGTCTCAGGTTTAATCCAAACAATTCTACGATGATAAAACTTACTGCTAAAGAGGATGAGATAATGGCTTTTTTTTGGAAAAAAGGGGCCATGCATGTAAAAGAGTTGATAGAACTTTATCCGGATCCCAAGCCTCATTTCAATACAATTTCAACGATGGTCAGGGCGCTGGAAGCAAAAGGGTTTTTGGGGCATAAAAAATTTGGCTATACATATCAGTACTATCCTGAAATTACCCCGGAAGAGTTTGGAGAAGGAAAGATTACGGGTGTTATCAGCAAGTATTTTGAAAATTCATATCTGGATGTTGTGTCAACATTCGTTAAAAAAGACAAAATCCAGCTTAAAGAATTAAAGAGGTTAATTGAAGAGATTGAACAGGCAAATAGTAAAAAGTTATGACAGAACTCGTTCTATATCTTGTTAAATCGGGCGTATGCCTGGCGCTGCTGTACTTTGTATATAAGTATTCGTTATCGGGCGAAACACTATTCAGGCTTAACAGAGCAATTATTCTATCAATAGTTTTATTGTCAATAATTCTGCCTGTATGGACAATTACAATATCCAAGGAGATAACTGCTCCTGTCGGGCTCAATCAAAATGTTATAGTGGCAGACTCATCAACTCCTATTATTCAAAATCAACAAATTAATCAGAATGATTGGTTTTCAGTGATTCAAATAATTGCCATCTGCGTCTATATAATAGGTGCCTTAAGCTTACTTGGCAAAAATATCTATGGTGTTTTTCAGATTTACTGGATAATGAGGAACTCATACCAAGAGGCAAATTCAGATGAAAAATTATATATCAGCAATAAACAAATTATCCCATTCAGTTGGTTTAATAATATAATTATCTCAGATGAGGACTATAAGTCTAATAAAGAGATAATTATTGATCACGAAAAAGCTCACATTCAACTTAAACATAATTATGATTTGCTCTTTATTAATACTGTAGCGATATTTCAATGGTTTAATCCCATATTCTGGCTATTAAGAAAAGAGCTTATCACCATACACGAATATCAGGCAGATAGTTGTGTCCTCAAAAATGGCATCGATGCAAGAAAATATCAATATTTACTAATCTCGAAAGGAACCCAGCAGAGTTTTTCCATACCGGTAGTGAATCACTTGTGCAGCGGAAACTTTCAAAAAAGAATTAAAATGATGCTAAAAAAACGATCGAGTCCAAATAAAGCAATCAAGGCATTATTAATATTGCCAATGGTTGCAGCAGCTATGACTGTATTTGCCGAAACAGAGTATGTAGTATCATATCCAGATGTTTCATTGCCAAATGAAAGTATGGAATCACCTCTGGATGTATCACCAACTTCTGAATCTGTAAAAGAACCACAAAAAGACAAAAAAGTTAACAGAGACCAGGTTGTGCCGGTAACAATATTCAAAAACGGTACTTATAGTTTAGGGCTATGGTCCTCTTATACAACTAATAAGAATATTAATGAGGCAAGTCAGGATAACATTTATCAAGTTATAAAAGATATTATCTCAAAAATGAAATATTCTAAAGATTCAATACATTTTTTTATTCAGTTTGAAGAGGGTGATTTGCTTACTGTAAATACTAATCATCTTAAATCGCTTCAGGATGCTTTAGAAAATAATGGAATAAAAAATATTTCTGCCCAGCGTAAAGTAAGATTAAATGAGAGTCAGAAAAAAAATTCATTATTAATAAAAATTAATGACAATGGAGTTTTTATGGTAAATAATGAAATAGTTACTAGCGATAAGAACTTGGAGTTGTTGATAAAAAAGCAAATAGAAAAACATAAATTATTTTCAAACGAACCAATTATGGCAGAGATTCTGACCTCTCTCAATACACCTTATGAGTCAGTAAGTCTTATAAAGGAGATTCTTAGAAAAGAGAATATATCCATAATTCCCAATTTATCTGAAATTCAACTGTCAGATATCAAGGTTGTTCCAGAAACTATTGAAAATCAGATTGTGAAATTTGTCGCTACAAAAATTATTTATCCTGAAGAAGCAAAATCTGCTGGATTACAAGGAACATACAATGTTAAGATTAGTACTGAAAAAGGAGTAGTGAAGAGTGCCGAGATTATTGAAAAAAATGATGAACTCAAAGTTACATTGCTTGATAAGATTATTGTAGTTGCGTATGCTAAAAGTGATAGCAATAAAAGCGAAGCAAATAAGAATGATGGCACTATAGCTATTAAAAAAGAGCTTCTACGCGTAAGTGACCTTTTATCTCAAATTGAGAGCCCGGACTGGAAAAACTCGAATCTTGATTTTGGATCAAATGAAAAACCAGGTGGGGAAAGATTGATGAAAGCGGTATCTTTGTAAAAAAACAGAGATAAAAGATGGAAGCCACACAGGAACAGATGTTGAGTATATTGGAACTGATTTTACCCAAAGAGATACTGGAATATTTTGTAATAGTAGATTTACAAATACAGCCCAAGGAGGTGCATCTTTATATCGATGAGAAAAACATTGTCCCTGAAGAGTGCAAGGAAGAGAAACTGACATCAAAAGGATTCCATCCGGAAGCGATAATACAGGATTTCCCGCTGAGGAACAAGGCCTTATACTTACATGTAAGACGCAGGAAGTGGGAGGTCGAATCGACCGGGCAGATAGTAAGCAAGACATGGAACCTGTCAGCAAAAGGAACGCGCTATTCGAATGAATTCGCGTCTTTTTTAAAAGGATTACTTGGATACCTACCCGATTAGCTCCAATTCCCTGGAGAAATTCTTCCATATAAACGGTGACCTGCTGGGACAGCAGTACAAGGAACACCTCAGTGATTATGACACATGGGAACAGAAGGGCCATGCCCATGAGTGGATACTGTTCCCGGAAAATATGGGACCTCGGCTGAGCCTCGACGAGACCAGCCTCTCAAATGGAGAGTTGTATACAGTATTGACCAACAAGGATGCCAAAGGCCGGAAAGGGGCTATAGTGGCCATGGTGGAGGGCACTACATCTGAAAAGGTAATAGGGGTTTTAAACAAACTGCCGAAGAAGTCCAGGGACCGTGTGTGTGAGATCACCCTTGACATGGCAAGCTCAATGAACCTTATTGCAAAGCGTTGCTTCATAAATGCAGAACAGGTCATTGACAGGTTCCATGTACAGAAGCTTGCCTTCGATGCCCTGCAGGAGATAAGGATAGCCCACAGGTGGGAGGCTATCAACGAGGAGACCAATGACATTGAGAATGCAAAGGCAGATAAGGTTGAGTATGTACCTGAAGTATTGAAAAACGGAGACACAAAAAAGCAGCTGCTCTTCAGGAGCCGTTACCTTTTGTTCAAATCCCCTGACAAGTGGTCTGAAAGCCAGAAGAAAAGGGCGAGGATACTTTTCAAGCTTTATCCGGACATCAAGGAGGCGTTCTCCCTTGTCCACAGCCTCAGATGCATTTACAACCAGAAGCATCCCAAGAATGTGGCTATCGCAAAGCTGGCTTTGTGGTTCAATAGAGTAACAGAGTCCGGATTCAAATCCTTCAATTCAATCTCTGCGACAGTATACTCTCACTACGATAAAATATTGAATTATTTCAACAACAGAAGCACAAATGCTTCTGCCGAATCTTTCAATGCAAAGATCAAAGCTTTCAGAGCTACGCAGAGAGGTGTCAGGGACATAAATTTCTTCCTTTATAGATTGTCCAAAATTTATGCATAAAATTTATTGCTCCACCTACTTTTCAATTTGATCCGACAAACCCAAGGAGCTTGACGGAAACCGGCAATCGACGTTACGAAAAAAGCAGGTATCACTACCTGCTTTTTTTTGTACCCGGAGCCGGGATCGAACCGGCACAGCCTTGCGGCCACTGGTGTTTGAGACCAGCGCGTCTACCGATTCCGCCATCCGGGCCTCTGTTTCAGACGACTCTGCTGAGCTGTCTGCTGTTTCGGTAAACAAGGGTGACAAAGGTAAGTAAAAATTTTAATCAGCCAAATACTGATGTGGGTGTAATTTCAGACACTCCTTTCTAGAAGGGTATCACATAGCCGACAGTGATGTCGTAATATGCTCCGGATTTGTATGTGTCGTCGAATTGTCTCAAGGAGAGATACACGGTGCCCGATTTGCCGAAGGACTTGCCAACAGCCGCGCTGAATGAGCTGGTCAAGCCGGTGTAACTGTCTGATTTGTCTTCGAGAGCTACTGACTGATGCGATCTGTTTATCTGGTAGTGACATCTGTACGATGGTACAAAGAGCCATCCTTTTTCAGACCTGTAAACGACATTTGTAACCAACCCGAGGGCACCGCTTGTGTATCCGTCGTAGTTTACGACTGCTGCTCCGTCATTGTACCTGTAATTTGTATAATCACTGTTGAAAAAGACAGGATTAGCCCCGATATTGATGTTGAGATTCGGCAGCAACTCCATCTTCAGCAACCACCAGGTGAAGTGGACTTCAAAATATCTGGATTTTGCCTTGTCATCCAGCAGGCCGAGCTGGTCGCTGTCATAACTTGTGTTGTAGGTTCCCGCTTCAAAGTCGATTTTTCCTCCCCAGGATGCCCCGACTGTGGCTGTAAAGGAGTTGAAGCCATACCCTTTTTCTATGCCAACGGTCATTCCTGCACCACTCTCTCCCTTTTGAAGAAATGGAGTAATCTGTGCTGTAGCCTGAAGTGAAAGGCATATTAAGGCGATTGCTGTGAGTAACTTTTTCATGTTAAATGTTTTAGTCGTATAAATTTAAATAAATTTTTTCTTTCAGAAATAAATCATATACCTTTGTTCCGTTCATCAGAAAGGGAACCCCGTGAAAATCGAGGACAGTACCCGCTGCTGTAATGCTTACCCGTAAGGGTTATCTTCCGTAAGCCACTGCCAATAGGTGGGAAGGCGAGAGATATAAAAGCTAAGTCAGAAAACCTGCTTTTGGACAAAACATATTAATCGAACTTTCGGGAGATAGAGAACGATGCAAGTAAAATTTGTCCGTCTATTTTTTATTTATATTCTTTTAGCCTGCACTGTCGTATTCAGCGCAGCAGCTCAGAATATACAAAGTAATGACACCAAGGTCATTCAGGATGACACGCTGAAAAGCCGCAAGCTTGACTCTATCAGGGTCAGGGGAACCAGGCAGGCAAGATCCCAGTCAAATTACAAGTTTTCCGTAGGAACAAATCTGATAAGATATAGCGAAGAGAGTCTCTCTCCTATGAAGATGGCCTCGCTGTCAGACTTTATCCGTCAGGAGAGTGCCGCTTACATCAAGGAGTTCGGCAAGGGCATGAACGCCTATATCTCTGTAAGGGGATCCTCCTCATCTCATACCACCGTTGCATGGAACGGAATGAACCTTGCTGTTCCGACAATGGGGCAGACCGATTTTTCACATATTCCACTCTACCTGTTCGACGGCATGGAGATGCATGTCGGAGGAAACTCCGCCCTGTATGGAGATGGTGCAATAGGAGGGAGTGTCAGGCTTACAACAGCTCCTAAATGGGAAAAGGGTGTTCACGGTGATGTTCTTTTGTCTGCCGGCAGTTTTGCCTCATATTTTACCGGAGGGACGCTGAGGTACTCCAATGGGAAGCTCGAATCGCGGACATCCTTGCTCTATTCGGAGGCGAAGAATGACTATAAGTTTATCAACAATACCATAATAGGAAAGCCGGAGGAGAGGCTGAACAATGCGGCCGGAAACAATGTGGGCTTGCTGCAGGAGTTGTTCAGAAAGTTCAAGGACTCTTCTGTAATCTCAGCCACAATTCTCTATATGGATTTTGACAAACAGATCCAGCCATCTGTCTCTCTCAACGACAAACCGGACTCTTACCGCTCTATATATGATGAAAATCTAAAGGTGAATCTGGGATATAACAGCCGGGAGGGAGAGTTGAGTTACGGAGCGCGCATCTCCTATGCATACGATAAACAATTATATGAGGACGATATTATTGCAGCAAATCGCATCTCACTCTCGGCTGATGCCGAACGTAAATTCAAAAACCTTACCATAAAATGCGGACTCTTTGCAGAGCGTACGATTCCGCAGGTAGATTCCTATGCTGACTCTGTGCGTGAGAACAGATATAACCTGTTTGTCCTGGCTCGTTATTCTCTGAAAAACAAGTTGTTGATTTCGGGAGGAGTAAGGTATGCAGGGGCTACGGATATCTCTGTGCCTGTGATGCCATCATTTGAGGCGAGGTATAATTTTTTCAACAGAAATAACAACTCTCTCTCTGTGAGAGGTGCGTTCTCCGGAAACAGCAAGATTCCATCCCTCAATGACCGCTATTGGGGTGGAGAGTATCTCTACCTGAAGAGCGAAAGCTCAAAAACGTTTGAAGGAGGCCTCGATTACAGTTGGTTCTCTGAAAGATATACAGCCGACTTTTTCGGGACTCTCTATAGGAGCCGAGTTAATGACTGGATACGCTGGCTGCCGGCAGGCACAGTCTGGAGGCCCCAGAACATACCGCTTGTAATAACACAGGGGGCGGAGGCAGGTGTAAAGCTAAGTGGTAACTTCTCAAAGACAAAAGTCTCACTCAACTTCAGCCTGGCTTATACTGACATCAGGATGAAGGAGGGATTGAGAGCAGAAGACCCGGCAATAGGGGAGCAGCTTGCATATCAGCCAAAAATCTCATGGAGGTCAGGACTCCGTATGAGCAGGGCCGGTGCGGCATTTTATGTTAATCTGAGCTATACCGGAGAGAGAACCACTTTGGATATTTATGATATTTTGCCTTCGTACTTGCTTACAGATATTGGAGCATCTTATGACTTTAAAATTTCGGGGGCCCATTTTACAGTTAATGGCGTAATAAAGAACATAACAGACGAGATGTATCAGAACGTGAAATTCTATGCTATGCCGGGAAGAAACTGTCAACTGTCAATTCAATATAAATTTTAGATATATTTATGAAAAACAATTTTTTTAAACTAATTCTAGTATCGGCAATTGCTCTATTGTCGGTATCATGTACAAAAGACAACGGTCCTGAAGGTAATGACAACAAGGGAAAAGTGCTGATTATAAACCAGGGCAACTTTACGGAGCAATCTTCAAGCATATCGCTTTATGATGAGAACACAAAACAGATACAAAACCGCTTTTATGAGGCTGCAAACGGAGTCTCGATAGGTGCCACAATAAATTCAGGCTATGTTACCTCTTCGGGTGAAGCAGCTCTTGTCTGCAACTATCCTGACAAGGTGGTATTCCTCGATCCCGAGACAGGAAAAGACAAAGGTTATTCAATAACCGAGGGGCTGGTCTCTCCAAGAAATATGGTCTCTTCCGATAGTTATATATATATCACAAACTGGGACTCTGACCATACTGTTTTACCCTCAGGATTTTGGGAGTACACAAAATCTTATGTGTCCATATATTCAAACAGCAATCTGACTCTTCAGAAGAAGGTGTTGGTAGGTTCAGACGCTGAGGGGCTGCTGCTTTACAAAGGGAAATTATATGTAGCTGTAAAACAGGGTCTTAAAGTGTATGACGTTGAGGGGAACAACATTGTCCTTAAAGCTACTGTTAAACCCTCGAATTTCACCAATGGAGCAAGACATATTGTCGTTGACAGATATAATAAGATTTGGGTCTCTTTCCCGGGTGACGGTCTGATGAAAGTGAACCCTTCAGATAATTCAATCCTCTCGACCCTGGATGTTCCTGTTGACGGTATGGATGGCTATATTACAACAGACAAGGAGGGTAACAATATCTATACATATTGCACAACTTTCGATGAAACATATAACCCTGATGAAGCAAACATTTATAAGGTCAATGTGGCCAACAACAGCTACGGCAAGCTTTTCACAGGAACATATTTCTATGGAGTCGGAGTGAGCCCTGTGACAGGAGATGTATTTACATCTGAGGTTAGCTTTACTTCAAACTCGGTATTGAAGGTAGTGGCATCATCTGATGGGACTATCATAAACTCAGCGACTGCCGGCATCGGTACTTGCCGCTACCTTTTCTTCTGATAACAATTTATTCCGGGAGGTGATATGTGATTGTCTTCACAATGTCCGGATGGAGACTGTTTGCAACAGGGCAAGTCTTGACAGATGTCTCGATGAATCTCATCTCCCTCTCGGTATAATCTTTCTTAGGCAGATAGATATCCAGTTTCAACTCTGCTACCCTTCTCGGGTTTGCTCCCATTATCTTTTCGGTTTCAATACGCATCCCGTCAATAGAGAATCCGTGTGCCTGGCCTGCTATTGCCATTATGGTCATCATGCAGGATGCCAGTGAGGCAGCAAACATATCTGTCGGTGAGAACATAGATCCTTTTCCGTTATTGTCTTCGGGAGCTTCTGTAATAATCTTGCTACCCGATTTAAGATGAATTGCCTCAGTCTGGAGGTTGCCGATGTAAGTGGTGCTGAACTTTGTCATAATATCTATAATTTAATTACTATATCTCTATTCCTTTGAGTGTTGCGGATGTGCATGATGTGACCCTTATCCTGACAAAATCACCGATTTTGTGTTCACCTGCAGGGAAGACGCACATCTTATTCTGTTGATTCCTTCCGCATAGCTCTTTATCCGATTTTTTCGAAGGCCCTTCGACCAGTACCTCAAACTCTTTTCCCAGGTCCGCCTGATTACTTATGAGTGACAACTCATTCTGAAGTGCAATTATCTCATTGAGCCTTCTGGTCTTGACCTCTGCGGGCACATCATCCGGATAGTGCCTTGCAGCTTTGGTGTTTGGTCTTTCGGAATACTGGAACATGAAAGCTGTGTAATATCCTACCTCCTTCATGATGGAGAGTGTTTGCAGATGGTCTTCCTCGCTCTCACCGCAGAATCCTGCAATTATATCCGTACTGATAGAGCATCCGGGAATTATCTCGTGAATCCTCTTAACCCTTTCCAGATACTCTTTTCTGGTGTATTTCCTGTTCATCTTTGCAAGCATGTTGTCACTTCCCGATTGCACCGGAAGGTGTATGTGCTTGCAGATATTCTCGTACATAGCCATTGTGTGGATGACAGAATCTCCCATATCCTTGGGATGTGAAGTGGAGAAACGCACTCTTAATTGAGGACTGATCAGTGCAACCCTTTCGAGCAACTGTGCAAAATTTGTTGTTTTAGTCGGGTTTGACTCTTCAACCCAGTGGTATGAATCAACATTCTGTCCCAGAAGTGTCACCTCCCTGTACCCGTTTTCGAATAACTCCGCGGCCTCTCGGAGAATGCTTTCCGGGTCACGGCTGCGCTCACCTCCCCTGACATAAGGGACCACACAATATGTACACATGTTGTTGCATCCGCGCATTATGGATATGAATGCGCTCACGCCGTTCTTGTCCAGCCTCACGGGAGAGATGTCTGCATAGGTCTCTTCCTGTGAGAGCATTGTGTTTATCTGTTTGTCCCCGCCCCTGATCTGTGCCAGAAGCCTTGGAAGATCCCTGTAGGAGTCGGGTCCGGCCACAAGATCCACTCCTGCGTGGTTCAGAAGCTCATCCTTGAGCCTTTCCGCCATGCAGCCCAGTATTCCTACTGTGAGGCCGGATCTCTTTTTCTTCAGGACTTTAAAATGGTCGAGCCTTCCCCAAATCCGCTGCTCGGCATTGTCGCGTATGGAGCATGTATTTACAAGGATAAGGTCTGCCTCTTCAATCTTCTCACAAAGAGCGTAGCCTGCATTCTGTAGTATGGACAGCACCACCTCACTGTCGTTGACGTTCATCTGACAGCCGTATGTCTCTATGAATAGCTGTGGTAGCTTGTTGTTGAATACAGGTTTTACGGAATGATATTTGTTGATCATGATTTCAATTTATTCTGCAAATATAGCCTTTTTTATACCTTTGCAGATAATCAAAGTAAAGATGAAAAGAACTCTTCCTCTTGCAATAATTATAGTACTACTGACAACAGCCTGTACAAACTACAGGAATATCGAGGTGCGCTCCGTCAAGTTGAATAGCTTCAAGCTCGTAAGTACATCAAAGGCCAGCATAGAACTGGACTATATAATAGACAATCCTACAGGGGCTTCAATTATTCTCTCTTCGGGTGAGGGTATCATTACCAAAAAAGGTCTCGATTTTGCGCAACTGGAGATCCAGAAACCGGACACTCTTCCTCCAAGAACCGTAAAATCCGGGAAATTAGTTGTCAATGCTGTTTTGCTCGATCCGATGTCCTTGCTCTCAATGGGTTTGAATATATCAAGCTGGAAAGCCGAAGATTTTCACGTAAATACAAAAATGATTTTCAGGACGACTTCCGGATACAAAAAGACTTTAAGACACAAGAATATTCCGCTTAAGGATTTGATTAACAAGTTTTAGCTATGAAAAAAATCATACTCTCCATAATATTTCTCGTATCGAGTTCAATGCTTGCATATTCGCAGGAGATTGTGACTACCCAGGATACAACAGTGGTTGCCGTTAAGCCTCCGCTTCTCGATTCGACATTGTTAAACAGGAATATTTTCTCAATTCTCAGAGAGAGCGGTCCTTTCATGAACAAGGTTACCATTGATCAGAGCAGCAGCATAGAGTCCCTCTTGCAAAGGCATATAGCAAACTCTGCCGGCAGAAAGATTACCGGTTACCGTGTCAGGATTTTCTTCGACAACAAACAGGATGCACGTAACCGTTCGGAGGCTGCTGCCGGTCAGTTTGCCTCGCAATTTCCTGAAATAAGGGTCTACTCGACTTATGAGAAACCTTTCTTTAAAGTTACAGTGGGTGACTTCAGAACCAAGTCTGAAGCGATGCAACTGTTAAAGAAAATAGAGGGAGAATACAGATCTGTCTTCCTTGTTAAGGAGACAATCAATTATCCTGCGATTTAGCGTCATTTGCTTTAGAATCGTTCCCTTTTTTCTTGACCGCCTTCTTTATCTTGCGCGGAAGTTTTTCGATAATTTTATCCTTGGTTTTTTCGCTGCCTGGCTTATGTGGCTTAGCGGGTGTCCACCATTTCGGCCTTAGCTTGATGGCAAGTTGCAATATAGGGGATATGTACCTCTCTATTTTTTCAGGATAGATATGACTTATATTGACAAGTATACCTGTCTCCTCGACCCCGCCGAAGCCTCCGTTTATTGATGTCCCGAACACCTTCATCGAGGGGCTGAGGTTCATGTAGGAGTTGATAAGCGGAGGAATATTCTCTCCCAGCGTCCTTACCTCTTTCGATAGGGTTTTGTATGACTCCTTATAGTCATCTGTCTTGAAGAGCTCTTTGTAATATGGGTTTGAAGAGTCGAAGTCGAGTGGCTCATAAGGCATGACAAGATTCTCATTATCAGGGAAGAATGTGTTGAGAAAGTTGAGAAGAATGTTTCTTGCACGTAAATTATACGAAGTGTACATTGTTACCTTTCCGAAGAAATACTTGATCTTGGGATACTTTACCACGAGGGCACCGAGTCCGTCCCAAAGGTTGTCAAGTGAGTATAGGCCCTTATGTTTTATGTTGGTTCCCTGGTAGTTGGGCTGAATGAAGGAGCGGCCTAACTCTATAGTAAACGGGAGATAATCATTTTTAAATGTGTCTGAGAACTCAAACAGTTCGTGAGTTGCCATCTTTTTGATATCCAGTCCGGTGCACTGAATGTACCTGTAACCTCCGATAATCTCCTGATCCTTTGGATCCCACACAAGAAGCTGTTTATATGGCGTGTGAGGGTCAATGTCAAATTCGTCGATATCTATGGATTTTCCTGTACCTCCACCTGAAAGCCTGAAAGAGATCTCCCTGAGGCGTCCTATTTCGTTCATTGTGTGGGGCGAATCGTGAGCGGTTATCTCATATAATTTGTTGTCTCCCTTTCGTGTGTGACGTATGAATTTGTCACTTGTAAGCTCGTTGATTATCAGCTTACGGTCTACAGGAGGTATAACTGGTTCCATTTTTAAGGTTTTAGTGAATAAACAATTTTTCTGATCTTTTCGGTCCACGTAGCAGGTGTACCGTTTTGTGCAATCTCTGTCCAAGGAATAGGATCGCCTATGTATACTTCAAATTTCCCGCCACGCTGTTTGAACATTTCGCGGGGTAAAAGAATAAGTTCGAAATTGAATTTCAGGCCGAGCCACTTGCGGAAATTGGCAAACCGATAGAAGAAGCTGGAATTTTTTCCGTTGAAGTAGACAGGGACAATGTCTCGTTCATATTTTACAGCCTGATTGATAAACCCTTTTTTCCACTCAAGATCGATTATGTTTTTTTCGATAAGGCGGGAACAAAGTCCGGCAGGAAAGGTAATAATTTGATTGTCAGAACTATATTCTTGCTGTATTTTCGCGGCAATGTCTACACTTTGCCTTCCGTATTTGTTGACTGGCACAAAAATTGGTCTGAGTGGCTCAATTGCCGTTAAAAGGTCATTAACTACAAAACGTATTTTATTGTTGAAATGGTTACCAAGAATGTCCATAAGTATTATCCCGTCAAAACCTCCGAGGGGGTGATTGGAGACAATTATGTACCTTTTACCGGGAACGAGTTTCTCTACTCCTTCAATCTTGTAGCTTGCGCCGAGATACTTGACGCTGGCAGTTGCAAACTCTACGCCGCGGAGATCTCCGTACTTGTCCAATATGTCGTTGATATCATCCTGACATATGAGTTTCTCTACCCATCTGATCATAAATCCCGGGATAAATTTCAGAAGACCGGGGTTTTTAGATTTTATAACGGACCTGACATCAACTCTCAGTCCGGTGCTCTGTGCTGCCATAGATACAAGGATTATCAGGACGCGAAGTTAAATAAAAATCATATCTTTGCATAAATGCTCCGTTAATATGTTAAAACAGGGTTTACAGCAGAAATTAGCACAAAAGCTCTCACCATTACAGATACAGACAATTAAGCTACTCGAATTGCCTACACTGGAACTTGAACAGAGGGTAAAAAAGGAGCTTGAGGAAAATCCGGTACTGGATGAGGTGTCTGAGAGTGATGATGGAGATGAGAGGGGAGAGGGAAATGTCTCTCTGAGCGAATATGGCTCGGACGATCAGATTCCTTCATACAAGCTATATGCTAATAATCAGGGAAAGGATCTTAAACCGCAATACAATATTTTTTCCGTCAAGGAGAGTTTTCATCAGAGTCTGATTTCACAGCTAGGCTACAGTCTGATGGATCCACGTGAAAAAAACATTGCGCGTTTCATAATCGGCAGTCTAGACGATGACGGATATTTACGCCGTGATCTTGACTCATTGTCGGACGATATATCATTCAGACTTGGAATAAACACCACCGAGAGGGAGCTTGAACAGATACTGCTCAAGATTCAGGAGTTCGAGCCGGTTGGGGTAGGTGCAAGGGATCTTCAGGAGTGCCTCCTTCTACAAATCAGGGCTAACAACAAAACTCCCGAGCAGAAGCTGGCTGAGAAAATACTGGCCGACCATTTCGGTGAGTTTACCAAAAAGCACTATCAGAAGATAATGTCTAAACTTTCAATTGATGAAGATCAGCTTAAAGACGCGATTGATGAGATTGTAAGGCTCAATCCCAGGCCGGGGGGGCAGGTTGATGACTCCTATAACGAGCAGTCGCAGCAGGTGATTCCTGATTTTGTGCTGGAGTTCAAGGACGGCGAACTCATAATGACCATGCCAAGATTTTCCGTACCGGAGCTTAAAGTTAACAAGCGATACGCTGACCTTCTGATCTCCTCTTCAAAATCTGGCAGCAAATCCGGCAAAGAGGCGGTAACATTTGTTAAACAGAAACTGGACTCGGCCAAGTGGTTCATTGAGGCAATCAAGCAAAGGCACAATACCCTTCAGAACACTATGAATGCGATTATCGAATTCCAGCATGAATACTTCATAGACGGAGACGAGACAAAGCTGAAACCGATGGTCCTGAAGAATATTGCCGAGAAGACAAAGCTTGACATATCCACAATTTCCAGGGTGGTTAACTGTAAATATATACAGACTCATTTCGGCATTTATCCGCTTAAGTATTTCTTCTCGGAGGGTCTTATGACTGAGAACGGAGAAGAGGTTTCTACCCGTGAAATCAAGAATATTCTTGCAGAAAGCATAGATCAGGAAGACAAGAAACGGCCGCTGACAGATGAAGAGCTTGTAAGTGTCCTGGTTGAAAAAGGGTACAAGGTTGCAAGAAGGACTGTCGCCAAATACCGTGAGCAACTCAACATCCCTATTGCAAGGCTTAGAAAGGAGCTCTAAAATTTATATCCGGATGATACGAAAATCCTGCATATTGCTGATAATGGCTTTAATAACGCTCTCCTGTGAAATGAAAGAGAAAGCAGACCTCATTCTATACAATGGTGATGTCTACACTGTGGACTCGGTTTTTTCGAAATGTACCGCAATTGCGGTTAAACATGGAATCATTGTTGCCACGGGTGGAGATGAAGAGATTCTGAACAGATACCGTTCAGATAACTATATAGATCTCAAGGGCGGTTTCCTTTACCCCGGTTTCAATGATGCACATTGCCACTTCATTAGTCTCGGAGAGGGTCTTATGACCTGCGATCTGCGCGGTGCGGGGTCATTTGAGGAGATTTTAGCCAGACTCAGGGAGTTCAGCGATGATAAACCTGTCTCATATATTCTTGGAGAGGGTTGGGATCAAAACCTTTGGGAAGACAAGTCATTTCCTACCAATGAGAAGCTGAACGAGTTGTTTCCTAAAATTCCTGTAATTCTTACCAGGATTGATTTTCACGCAGTTATAGCAAATAATTCCGCAATAGACAGAGTGGGGATAAAACCGGGAGATCCATCAATCCCTCCAGGAGAGGCTCTGATAAAAAACGGTCATTTTACAGGTATCTTTCTTGAGAATACCGCTGAGAAATTCAAAAATTCAATACCAAAGCCGACCGGGAAGTCTCTGGAAAAGGTCATCATCTCTGCTGAGGAGGAGTGTTTTAAAAACGGTCTTACTTCTATATCTGATGCCGAGGAGAGCCTTTCTTGCATACTGTCGCTAGACACCTTGTATACAAAGGGAAAGCTCAAAATAAGGTCGGATGTGTGGCTGACAGCAAACGAGGAGAATATGAACCATTTTAAATCTCCGTACAGAAACGGAAGAATGAGGGTAGGCACACTGAAATTGTATATTGACGGTGCTCTTGGTTCGAGAGGTGCCTTGCTGAAGTATCCATACTCAGACGATCCGTCAACTACCGGGATAAGAATAGGTAGTGAGGGGGTATTCACCAGACAATGTGCATGGGCTCTGAAAAATGGTTTTCAGGTAGCCACTCACTGTATAGGTGACCAGGCAAACCATGAGGCTCTGCGGGTTTACGGCTCTCTCTTGAAGACGAAAAATGATCTCAGGTGGAGAATAGAGCATGCTCAGGTTGTGGATCCTTCAGATATAAATCTTTTCGGCAAGTATTCAATAATACCCTCTATTCAGCCAACGCATGCCACTTCGGATATGTTTTGGGCTGATGAAAGGCTGGGTAGCAGAATAAAGGACTCTTATGCATACAAGGCACTGCTTTCTCAACTGGGTTGGCTTCCTTCAGGAACAGATTTTCCGATTGAGAAGGTGAGTCCAATATATACTTTCTTTGCCGCGGTTTATAGGAAGAATCTGGAATTCGAACCTGATAAGGGATTTCAGACCGAAAATGCATTAACAAAGGAGGAGGCTCTCAAATCTATGACAATATGGGCCGCAAAGGCCTCTTTTGAAGAGAATGTCAAGGGTAGTATAGAAAAGGGTAAGTACGCAGACTTCGTTTTGCTGGACAGAGATATAATGATTGCTCCCGATTATGAAATTCCTTCAACCAGGGTACTTATGACTATTGTCGGCGGCGAAGTTGTCTACAGCTTGCTTCCGTAAGCCAGATCCCCTGCATCTCCCAGTCCGGGAACAATATATGACTTGATGGTCAGCTCTTCGTCAATGGCTCCCACCCATAGTGTAGTATTTTTATGTGGAAGGTGCTTTGAGAGATACTCTATGCCATCTACACTGGCAATAGGGCAGACTATATGGCTGAATTTAGGATTGCCGTGATCGCAGAGTTTGTTAAAGGCCAGCACCAGTGATGAACCGGTAGCAAGCATTGTGTCGGCCAGAATCAACACCTTATCTTCGACAGAGGGAGTGCTGGCATATTCTATCTGTATTGTGAACTTGTTGTCTTTACCGTATTTCCTGTATGCTGCGATAAATGAATTCTGAGATTTGTCAAGGAGTGACAACATACCGTTATGCAGAGGTAATCCGGCTCTCATTATGCTTGCCAGAACCACAGAGTCGTCAAGAGTATTGCATGAAGCAATGCCTAGAGGTGTTTGAATGCTCTTCGCAGAGTAGACAAGTTCTTTACTTATCTCATAAGCAAAAATCTCCCCGATTCTCTCGAGATTCCTCCGAAAGCGAAGGCTGTCCTTTTGTACTACATGATCACGTATTTCAGCTATAAAGTTGTTGAGGACAGAATTCTTCTCTCCAAGGTTAATGATTCTCATTGTTTATCTATTTCCAGAATATCGTTCAAAGGTATGAAAATATCAGATTAATCCATCGTCGGCAAAGCTAAAATATTCATCACCGGCAATAATGAGATGATCCAGGAGTGAAATGTCAAATAGTGCAGCAGCCTCTTTCAGCAACCTTGTCTGAACCTTGTCGTTCTCTCCCGGCTTCGCATTTCCTGAAGGGTGATTGTGCACTAATATCAGAGAGCTAGCCAGTTTCTCGAGAGCATTCTTTATAACGATCTTGATATCTACCACGGTTGCGGAGACCCCTCCGATACTTAGACGCTCCTTGGATATCAACTTATTTGCCCTGTTGAGGTACAGCACCCAACACTCTTCGTGAGAGAGATCTCTCAGAATAGGGCTTATTAATCCGGCAGCGCTTGATGAGGATTGTATCTGTGCCTGTGCTCTGTTTTCAGTAAGAGAATACCTTCTTGCGATTTCAAACAGGGCGGTGAGAGTTATTGCCTTCGCCGGACCTATTCCGGATCTTGAAGTGAGTTTATCTACGCTTAATCTTGAAAGTTCCCGTAGATTGTTGTTGCAGGATGACAGGAGTTCCCTTGCCATATCGACAGCAGTTACTCCTTTGGTGCCACTGCCGAGTATAATTGCAATAAGTTCGCTGTCATTGAGTGAGGCGGCACTTTTTGCCACAAGCTTCTCTCTGGGTCTCTCTTCTCTTTGCCACTCTTTTATGGATAACCTTTTATTCATGTCGGTATAGTATTAAAAAAAAGCTCCCCAAAGTTTGGAAAGCTTTTTTTAAACTAAATGCCAACAAGTAAAAATTACGCCAGTTTGCTTACATATGCAGCAATACCGCTTTTTAGATTTGCAGCTTTGTTTGCGTGGATGATTTTAACTTTGGCTAATTTGTCAAGCATTGAGGATACCTTTGGAAGGAGAGCCTCTGCTGCCGATTTGTCTGTAGTGTTACGTAATGCTTTAATCGCATTGCGTGTTGTCTTTGCATAATATTTATTATGCACTCTGCGTTTTTCGCTTTGGCGAGCGCGCTTGTCTGCTGATGCGTGATTTGCCATTTCTCTCTTTTTTATATTTTGGTAGTCGGTAGGGGAATCGAACCCCTATTGCAAGAATGAAAATCTTGAGTCCTAACCGTTAGACGAACCGACCGTGCACCCTATTCAGGATTAGGGAGTGCAAAGGTAGAAATTATCTAATTAGTTCCAAAAAATTTTAGAAAAATTCAAAAGAATATATTATTGATTCCACCTGTCTGAGATAATTTCTTTTGTCGTATCTTGGTGCATAGACGAATGCCTCAAGCACTATCAGCTTCTTTTTTTCCTTGTCCAGAAAGACATGATCTACAAAAGGACCGCCCATAAAGTCGTTCTGTACCTCCCACAAACTTCTCAGCTCGACAAAGCTTCGTTTATTGTACTTCACCCATCTGAATCCCGGATCTATTGACATGTTGGTTGTCATGTATGAGTTCTCCATCTCTCCCGGGACATTGCGGAAAAGCACGTCGTTCCTCATAGCAAGCAGTTTTGCAGGGGTAAAGTCTGTACTGTCCTTGAATGGATAGCTGTATACAAAAATTCCGAGATTTGTATATGTGGTTTCGTAAGATATCCAGATAAAATCAGCAGTATTCTTTTTCAGAGTGTAACCTTTCGGGAAGTACGGAGATCCTCCGAATGTTGCAGTGACTACGTCTCTGAGTGCTTTTTCCTCATATTTCTTGGCATTGGAGATATTCCTGTTTCTTTCGGCTTGCAGGAAAACATTTGTGAGCTTGTCACTCTCTTTTGTAACCAGTTCTGCCGCATCTTTTGCATTGGCTGTAGAGATGGTAACGACTGTCTGAGGTGCAGCCCAGACATTCTCCTGATATGCAATAGTAGGCTTTTGTACATTTATCGCTGTGTGAACAATGATAATGTTCCTGTGAGTCTGAAAAATGTTGGAAAATGCGTTTTCAGGAACATTTACCAGGTTGAAGAGAGGTTCTATCTGGGGCAGATAAGGATGTTCAGATCCAAGGACCGAGCGAAGGGCTATTCCGGGATCGGATTCCCAGTCCCCTTTGCTGATTACTACAACCACTTCACCGGCTTTTCCGCTGATGCTTGGCATAAGCTTCGGGCCTCCTTTACATGAAGCCAGAAGTGATCCTAAAATAAGGAATAGTACCAGATTTATTTTTCTCATGTTCTTGTTATTTAAAAAGTCTATAAATATCGTTTCCGAAAGCAAGGAACATTATGGCAAGTAAAAATAGCATTCCTATAACTTGCGCAATCTCAAGGAACTTGTCACTCGGTTTTCTGCGGGTTATAATCTCATAAAGAAGGAAAAGTATGTGCCCGCCGTCAAGTGCAGGAATAGGAATCAGGTTGATGACAGCAAGCATTATTGAGAGCCATGCTGTTATATTCCAGAATATCTCCCACTCCCATGTGCTTGGGAATATATTCCCGATTGCTATGAAGCTTCCTACAGATTTATATGCTTCGGTTTTTGGGGAGAAGATCAATCCCAGCTCTTTTATGTAATTGGTGATTGTGGAGATTGTCTTGTTGGCTCCGGCCGGTATGGCCGACAGAAGAGAGTAATTTACCTGTGTTACATTAAAGAATTTATGCACATCACTATTCAAAAAGACACCAATCCTTCCGGCTGTGTCTACTGCAAGTACTTTTGGTATTAATGTGCCTCCGCGGTTTATAATGAAGCTTACTGAGTCACCTTTATGCTCCATCAGAATTGCCTGAATATCCTGAATTATGAAGACCTTCTGTGAGTCAACCTCAGCGACACGATCTCCGGGCATCAGACCGGCATTGTAGTTAAGAGAGCTGTCCGGAACCGAAAGCACCTCGTAAGGAACACGAAGGGTAAACATTCCTGGTGTATTGAGTATGGCCGGGATATAATCGGGATCAATACTAACGGAAACCTCGGCACTGTCTCTTATTACGACAGCCGTTGTCGCCTGATTGCGTGCTATGCTCAACTGTATGTCCTGAAAACGGTCTACAGGCATTCCTTCTATAGATACGACACGGTCTCCGTTCCTGAACCCTATCTCCTTGGCAAGATCGTTACACTGTACGCCATAAACCGCGTCCTGATTCTTCAGATACTCTTCACCCCATGTGAAAAGGGTAGAGGAGTATATAAGAATAGCAAGTATGAAGTTGAAGAAGACTCCTCCAAACATTACGAAAAACCTTTGCCATGCAGGTTTGCTCCTGAATTCCCATGGTTTTGGCTCCTCTTTCATTGCCTCTTTGTCCATAGATTCGTCAATCATTCCGGAAATCTTGCAATAACCTCCGAGCGGAAGCCAGCCTATACCATACTCAGTATCGCTGCCTTTAGGCTTGAACTTGAATAATGAGAACCATGGGTCAAAGAAAAGATAAAATTTCTCAACCCGTATCTTAAAGAGCCTTGCGAAGAAGAAATGGCCGAATTCATGAATTAGGACAAGCAGCGACAGAGCAGCTATAACCTGTACGATTTTAATAAAAATTATCATTTTCTAGTTATATTTTCTTTTTTCAATATTAGCCTGCTCCCGTGCAAGCATGTCTGTGTCGAATATCTCCTCCAAAGTCGGCTCAGCAACAAATTTTGTTCCAGAGAGCACATTTTCAATTACTTTTGGAATGGCCGAGAATGGCATCCCGCCTTTGAGGTAATGATGAACTGCAATTTCATTGGCGGCATTCATCGAACACGGAAGGTTTCCTCCCTTGCATATAGCCTCGGTTGCTATTCTCAGGCAAGGGAATTTGTTGTAATCCGGTTTGAAAAAATCGAGATTCCTTAACTCTGCAAAATCCAGCCTTTTTGTATTTAGATCTACTCTGTAAGGATACGACAGGGCATAAAGGATAGGCAGTCTCATATCCGGGTGGCTGAGCTGTGCAATAACAGCCCCGTCTTTGAATTGCACCATGGAGTGGACAATAGACTGAGGGTGCACTATAATCTCAATATCGGAAGGTTTTACATTGAACAGCCATTTTGCCTCAATGAGCTCCAGCCCTTTGTTCATCATACTGGCTGAATCGATGGTGATTTTAGCACCCATACTCCATTTGGGATGGTTTAATGCCTGCTCAACAGTTGCATTGGCAATCTCTTCAGCACTCTTTGTGAAAAATGGGCCCCCTGACGAGGTCAGCAATATTTTCTCAATCTCTCCCATATGTCCCTGAAGACATTGGAAAATTGCTGAGTGCTCGGAGTCAACCGGTATTATCGGAACATGGTGTGTGGCAGCCAGCTTTGTAATTATCTCACCGGCGGCAACCAGTGTCTCTTTGTTTGCCAGGGCTATAGCCTTACCTGCCTTGATTGCCTCAACAGTAGGTTTCAATCCGCTAAAGCCTACCATGGCCGTAAGAACTATGTCTATAGTGCTGCTTTTGACTATTTCCGATATGGACTCTTCTCCTGTAAATACTTTTATTCCAAGGGGGTCCAGAGCTTTGAACACCTCGTCATATTTA
Source organism: Bacteroidales bacterium (assembly GCA_028690215.1). Lineage (GTDB taxonomy): Bacteria > Bacteroidota > Bacteroidia > Bacteroidales > UBA932 > Bact-08. Next base: position 44,884 of record JAQVBQ010000013.1, read on the forward strand.
GCCTCACTTGCAATAACAACAGAGTCGGGGTCAAACTCTTCGGCCTGTTTTATCAGCAACTGCGCATTTGTGTTGGCTGTCAGGGTGACAACCTCGAACATCTCAGGATGCCCGGAGATTACCTCAAGGGCCTGATTGCCGATAGAGCCTGTTGATCCTAAAATGGCAACTCTTCGCTTCATTCGTCTCTCTTAGAATTTAATATATTTTGAAGGATCTATGGCAACACCTTTATGCCACAATTCAAAATGCAGATGAGAGCCGGTTGTGATACTTCCGGTATTTCCGGTAAGTGCTATGGCTGTTCCTGCGGTTACTTTATCGCCTGCCTTTTTCAGTAATTTGGAGTTATGCTTGTATATTGATACTAAATCGTTACTGTGTTGTATCTGAATAACAAAACCGGCCTCATCTGTCCATGTTGCCTGCATGACAGTACCGTCCAGTGTGGCACAAACGACAGTGTTCGATGGTGTGGCTATGTCAAGATAGGGGTGATTAAGGGCAGCATTGTAACCGTCAGAGATTATTCCTTTAACCGGAGGAAAAAAGTGCAGCCCCTCAATCTGTTCAATCCCTCTTTTTTTGCCAAGGTTAAACTGCTCTTGGCGGATAACCTCTTCCCGAAGCATTGAATCCTCTTTTATCTTTTCTGCTTTAATAATTGAGGTGTCAGTAGTTGAGGCAGGGCTGGTGCTCAGTTCCATCTCCTCCGGTTTTTGCCCTGTTGCAATGCGCTGTATGTTAGTAAGCTGGTATTCCGAGAGTTTCAATACGTGTTCAAGCGAGTCTACCTTAAGGGCATTCTCGACAATTGCACGCCTTGTCTGAGCATTCGGATAACCGGGTATGAACTCTCTGAGAGGGGTGTATGATATCAGTATGGTAACGGAGATGATGATAAAAATAACAGTAAGGCAAATACTGAGTATAAACATGAGCCCCTTTGCCCTGAAGACAAAAAGCTCCTCATGGGAGGTATCATTGAACACCGAAAAACGGAACTTGCTGTGGAGTATCTTGATTTTCTCCTTCTTAACTCTTGTCATAAACTTTGATAAATATCTCTTCGCTTCTCCATAACCCGTGCTTGTTGCAGTAAGCTAAAGCAGTAAGCCTCATGCTTACTTTCGGGATAAATGTGAAAACAGTCTCAATCTGTATGGGATTATTGCCATAGCTGCCACATGAGAGTTTAACCTCGCCGATAAGTGTCTCCAGGTTCCATAACTGAATGTACTCAAAATGGTGCTCGGATGTGTTAGGGTGTTTAATGTTCATCCCAATCCTGACTTTTGCTTGGAAAGGGGTGTCTCTTTCAGCCTCCATGTCGCAGATTATAACCGGAGTGTGCTTGTCTGCATAAGCCCTTACCTTGTCGCTTCCACTGGCGAAATCCGTGTATGTGAATAATCTTGGCATAATGAAATTTATAAGCCTCAAAAGTACTAAAAAAATAACTAACTTTGCCCTATGGAGAGAATTATAGGGATAGATTATGGCAAAAAGAGAGTGGGGGTGGC
>JAQVBQ010000062.1 GCA_028690215.1 Bacteroidales bacterium
ACACATTAGTACACAAATACCGAAAAATGTGAATTTTCTTTTCATTTTTTAATTCTTAAGTTAAAAATTCTTTTTGTTAAACATAATTTTTGATTGGCAAATATAGGTAATTGATTTTTTCATTTTCATAGCTATATCATTGCAAATGTATATAAACATTTTAACATCTGCAAGACATGTCTCACATAAATGCAACTAATTTCTCATATTTCTGAAGACAAATATATAAATAATTCCACAAAATCCTCTGTTTTTAGATTATTTTACTGCAAGAATATGACAGAAATTATTGACAAATAGCGACATAGAAGTGTTCATAACTTTTAGCTACATTGTTATCTGTCTCATTATATGCTACTTACACAACACCTATTATATATACTATTTATATATATAATAACATCCGATTCCACTTTTATATAGTTGCCAAACCTACAATTGACGCGAATTTTTCTGATAACTCATCCCTGTTTTTGTATTTTTGTAAATATTTAAAAAATATGGATACCCTAAAAATTGCAGAACGAAACTGTAACTACGCCCTGGAGGTGTTAGACCGCACAGGTTTAATCACTGCTTGGGAAAAGATCGGTGCGACAGTGAATATTGTCGGCTCTCTCAAATCCGGGCTTATGATAAAGAACATGGATATTGACCTGCATATATACACAGATAAGGTAGATATTGGGGAGAGTTTCTCGGTCATGCAAAAACTGGCAGAGAGCTTGTCTCTCAGAGAGATAAACTACATTAATCTTATCGATACTGAGGAGGAGTGTATTGAGTGGCATACCCGGTACGAAGATTGGAACGGGAAGATCTGGAAATTTGACATGATTCATATCCGCAAAGGGTCGAAATATGACGGAGTTGTAGAGAGGACAACAGAGGGGATAATCAGGAAACTGACTCCGGAGCTGAAACGGACTATCCTTCAGATAAAATCGGATATTCCCTCCGGAGAGTCAATTCCCGGGATAGAGATATATATTGGTGTATTTTCAGGAGATGTAAGAAACTATGAGGATCTCCAAGAGTGGCGCAGGAGTCATCCTCTGACCATGTCAGACACCCTGGGATGGCTGCCCTGATTTAGAACAGCATCCCAAGATCCCTGGCAGTATTTATAGCCTCAATGTCGTTCGGGTGTGATTCTGTTTATTGTCATGAAATCTTCAGTTCCGACACTTTGTTGGCATCCATGATGTTACTCAAATTGCTCTTGATTTTCTCCTCGTCCCAATCCCACCATTTCATCTCCAGCAATTGGGCAATCCTATCATCAGAAAAGCGTTTGCGTATCAGCCGGGCCGGGACACCCCCCACAATTGAGTAGGGCTCCACATCTTTTGTAACAACAGCCCGCGAACCTATAATCGCTCCGTCACCAATGGTGACACCGGCCATTACGATTGCTTCAAATCCAATCCACACATCATTTCCCACCACAATATCACCCTTGTTGTCCCAAGCCTCTGCAACAGGAGTCTGCAAACCCCACTCCTCTCCCAATACAGGGAATGGATATGTGGATAGTGAGCCAAGTGTATGGTTTGCACCATTGAAAATAAATTTGGCCCCATTGGCAATAGAGCAGAACTTGCCTATTTTCAGGCGGTCATTGTTTACATATGGGTAATGATAGAGCACACACTTATTCTCAAAATCAAGCGGATTTTCAAAATCGTGGTAGAATGAATAATCTCCGACCTCGATGAAAGGACTCTTTACACAACTCTTCAGATAAGCAATAAGATTGTCACCCTTACGTGGGTATATTAAATTCTTGTCTGGCATAATCTTTCAATTGTTCTGTTTTCACTCTTCACTTATTAATATCGATCCTCATGAGACATATTTCATCGCCCATCTTTATGCTTTTGAGCAGCTCGACATGGACCGGGCAGTTAAAGGCCTTTTCAAAGAGGACCTTACTATAGCCGACTGAACACTGGCACCAGGTATTTGTCTCCAGCCTATCCACACCCTCAAGCATTGGGCAGGGGCAGTAAGAAAACTGAAGGTAAAGCGACCCGTTTGTATATGAGAGCCCTGCCTCCCTTGCCTTTACATGGTTTCCAAATTCCTCCAGAGTTGAAGTCTCGGAGAGGATCTCCTTGAGGAGTTCTAGTTTCTCATCAATTCCGTACCCACATTGGCAATTGATTCTGATTCTCCTGATAGAGGCCGGGTCAAATCTCTTTTCCAATCTTCCCATGGTGTTTTTCACCCACAGAGGATTGGGCTCTTCAGCGTGATTTACGACCATATCTGCAGTTTCGGCATTACTTTCGGCTTTTACTGCATTGTATATAACTTGTTCCTGAATTTTTCTGATATCAAACATTTTGTAAATTTTTAAATTTAAATAACCGTGTAATTAATGTCATTTTTGACAATAGAAGACCATTCCAGAGGTATATCTGAATTAAGAGATCATTAACCTGTGGTCTTTGAGGTTAACTAAGCAGCGATTATCAATTTAAGGATAGCCCTCATCTGTTTGATTTTGTTATCGATAGATAATGAGGTGCAAATATATGAAAAAGATTCTCTTATTATCAAGAGAGAATTACAGTTTTTATAACGTATGATATATTGATACATTTAATAGCTTTTGTCCCGATATTTCAGTTGTTATGAAACAGTCAGTTATCTTTGCAACAGTGGTTCATAAAAAAATTTTTAAATATGATTACACAAGATTTTGTTAACGGACGTTGCGGCTGGTGCGGGAGCGACGGGCTTTATGTAAAATACCACGATACGGAGTGGGGAAAGTTGGTAACGGATGAGAGGAAGCTCTTTGAGTTTCTTGTGCTGGAGAGTGCTCAGGCGGGACTGAGCTGGATCACCATTCTCAGGAAGCGTGAGGGGTACCGCAAGGCTTTTTGCGATTTCGATGCTGCGCTGGTGGCACAGATGAACGATGAGGATGTTGAGAGGCTGGTGCAGTTTGACGGTATTGTGAAAAACCGGCTGAAGATAAAGGCGACTATAACCAATGCGCAGTTGTTCCTGGAGATACAGAGGGAGTTCGGCAGCTTTTACGATTATACTTTGTCGTTCTTCCCGGGGAGGAGACCGATTGTCAACTCTTTCCGGTCATTGAGTGAGATTCCGGCCTCTTCGGCTGTATCGGATGCGATGAGTATGGATATGAAGAAGAGGGGATTCAAGTTTTTCGGAAGCACGATCTGTTATGCGCACCTGCAGGCGTCAGGGTTTGTGAATGACCATCTGGTGGGGTGCTGCTGCAGGGGGGAGTAGATGTAGCTATATGCGATTTCTTGCAAATTCACTTTTTTATATTAAATTTGCATGAAAGAATATTATGATGATCGAAAGAGCACTTAAAATTAAACTGTTAGATCTAATTAACAAGTATCCTATTGTCACCTTGACAGGTCCACGGCAATCCGGGAAATCCACGTTGCTCAAGGCTTCATTTCCTGATTATAAATATGTCTCGCTTGAAGATCCAGATATGAGACTATTTGCGACAGAAGATCCGCGGGGATTCCTGGCAACTTATCCGGATAAAACAATTATTGACGAAGTTCAGCGGGTTCCTTCACTCTTTTCATATATACAGACTCACACTGACAATAAAAATAAAGAGGGGATGTATTTGCTTGCCGGTTCACACAACTTCCTTTTGATGGAAAAAATAAACCAGTCATTAGCAGGAAGAACGGCTATCCTTAAATTACTACCTTTTTCTCATAATGAGATGACAACCGGTGGAGTAATACCGTCAACAGTAGATGATGAAATTTTCAACGGTTCATACCCTCGCATCTATGATAAGAGTATTGCACCTACGGATTATTATCCGTTCTATATTCAAACATATGTAGAACGGGATGTGAGATTGATAAGAAGCATAGGTGATTTAAGTAAATTTATCCGATTTCTGAAATTATGTGCCGGACGTATAGGACAATTGATTAATTTGTCCTCTTTGGCTAATGAGTGTGGCATTTCTGTTACGACAGCGACATCATGGATTTCTATTTTGGAAGCAAGCTATATCTGCTATCTGTTAAAGCCTGATTATAACAACTATGCAAAGCGTTTAGTGAAAGCTCCAAAGCTCTATTTTTATGACACCGGATTAGCTTGTTCGTTGTTAGACATTAGAAATACATCACAAGTAGCAACACACTTCTTACGTGGTGGGCTTTTTGAAAATTTGGTCATCAATGAATTTGTGAAAACTGCATATAACAAGGGAGAAGATCCTAATCTGACTTTTTGGCGGGATAGTACCGGAAATGAGGTTGACTTACTACGAAAAGAAGGAGATAAACAATATGCCTATGAAATAAAATCAGGGGCTACATACTCTACTGATTTTTTTAAAGGAATCTCTAAATGGGCAAAACTATCAGGCACACCTTCAGAAAGATGCTTTACGATTTATAATGGAGAAAAAAATATTAACACCTCTCAAGGAGATGTGTTGGCGTGGGGAGAGGGGGCATTTTTGGAGGCTAAAGATTCTTAACACAGAGAGATTTTCTGAGTGGAAATTTACAGGCTGTTTTACGGGAATTGTGTTTTTGTGAAATATTTGGGAATAAGAGTAATTAGCATTACATTTGCAATATAAACGTGTAATACAACGGACACATAGGCGTGTAGCACAACACATATATAAACGTGTTTTACTACAAATAAGACAATGGCAACCATAGCAGAATTATTGGCAACTTCGTTAGATGCTCTAAAAAAATTGCAGCAGAATGGAGATTTTATGATTGTAAAAAGCGGAGAGTTATCGCCAACGCATATAAAGCGGCTTGTTGCAAACAACTTCCTGAAGCCTGTCATAAAAGGATGGTACGTAGTTACAGATCCGAAAACTTTACCTGGCGATAGTACTGCATGGTACGCTTCTTTCTGGAACTTCGTTGTCAGATATGCTAAAGAACGATATGGCAATGATTGGTGTTTGTCCGCAGAACAATCATTGGCAATTTATACTGGTTCTTCCATCGTTCCAATGCAGGTGCTGATTAGAGCTCCCAAGGGAAATGACAATGCTGTTCAGTTGATACCTCCTACTTCTATTTTTAACCTTAGGGCAGAATTACCATCAGTAATTGATAGCAGTAATCAATATGGTCTCAATCTCTATTCTTTGGCTGAGGCTATTATTGTTGCTACGCCCTCCATGTATAGCAACGATCCGCTTACGATGCGTACAGCATTGGCTATGGTAAGTGATGTGTCTGCTATTCTCAAGATATTGGCCGACACAGGACAACCATATAGAGCAGGAAGAGTGGCCGGAGCTTTTCGCAATATTGGAAAAGCTGATTTTGCCGACGAGATCATGAATACAATGAAAAGAATAGGATACGATGTACGTGAAGATGATCCGTTCACAGAAGTTTTAGATGTCAGCCTATCTACATCTCCGTATGCTACACGCATAAAGTTGATGTGGCAAAACATGAGGGAAGATGTTTTAAACAACTTCAGTCGTACAAAATCCAACCTTTCTCCAAAAAAGTTTTTAGAACAGATGGAGGCACAGTATAAACTAGATGCCTACCACTCTTTGTCAATCGAGGGGTATCGTGTTACAGATGAGGTTATCTCCAAAGTAAAAAGCGGAGACTGGAAACCCGATAGTACAGATGTTGATTCTAAGAACGCATTAGCAGCACGTGGGTATTGGCAAGCCTTTCAATCGGTCAAGAAGAGTGTTTCCGACATCCTTATCAAAAAGGAGGATGCGGCAGATGTGTTAAAGCGAGATTTATCAACTTGGCATAGTGAAATGTTTATGCCATGTGTAACAGCAGGAATAATTAAGCCTTCGGATATTGTGGGTTATCGTTCTAACCAAGTCTACATCCGCAATTCGATGCACACTCCTCTGAATCCTGACGCACTAAGAGATGCCATGGATGCTTTGTTTGAATTACTGAATAGCGAATCGGACAGTGGAGTCAGAGCAGTGCTGGGGCATTTTGTATTCACCTATATCCACCCTTATGTGGATGGGAATGGACGAGCAGGTCGTTTCTTGATGAATATAATGCTTGCTTCCGGTGGTTATGACTGGTTGATTATTCCGGTAGAAAGGCGGGATGAATATTTGTTTGCCCTCGAAAAAGCTAGTGTGGAAAACGAGATAGTCCCTTTTGCGAAGTTTTTATCAAATTTTTAATCACAAGTGCTCTATTATGGCACATACTTTGTGCCTTAATTATGTAATCAAACTTATACATATGAAACAGATTTCAAATTTTCTTATTCTAATTCTTTTAACATTTACGATTTCTTCTTGCGTCAAGGAGGGGCATGTTTGTTATCGTTTTGACATTTATAATGGGACAGATACTCCAATGACTATAAATTTGTCCTCGTGGGGGAATTACAATATGTATATAAATGGAATGTATAATTCAGAATATAAGTTTCATCCAACTGAGGCTATCACAGCGCATTCATCTTTAATGTTTGACAAAAGTGTAGGTGACAACCCGGACCCTTATGCAATTCCGGCCTCTCTTACCCCACCTTGGGAATATATCACATCAATAGAGTGTGGCGGTGTAGTAATTCCGAAGGAATACTACTCAAATATAAATAACTGGGATTTGGGGGTTGCATCTCAACTCACCGGGACATTTACACATATAGAATTATTGATTACGCCGGAGTTGATAGAGCAATTCCGTAATGATTAGTCTACAGTAATCTATTTTTTATACTGTTTCTTGAATAGTTCCCGTGGGCTTACGGGTAATTCTGGCAACAGTTTTTCTATCTCTTCCAGATTGTCAATAGCCCGGAGTAATTTAATGAATGAAGATAATGTCAATCCGGTTAAAGAGCCATTTTCAAAAGAGCTTATGGTAAATATGCTTAAACCGGATTTTTCGGATACTTGTTTTTGAGTATACTTCATTCGTTTTCGATAATCGCTATATCGTTTTCCCAAGTCCCGGATTATATCGCTTCCTGATTTCTCGTATAATTCGCTGTACATCTCTTTTGGATTTTTGTTTTCAAATATAGATATATCTATATTATTATGCAATATTTGAGGGATTTTGTTGATATATCTATATTGCTAGAGGGAGGAGAAATGGATTAGTATTTATTATAATTATATTTTCTCCAAAAGATTAGCTTTAACAATCTCATACGCTTCTTGTGGATTGTATGCCTCTCCATTACGTAATAATGATTGTGTGTCTCCAAGGAATTCAGTATCAACCATTTTTTCTTCAATATTCAAGAGAAACTCTTTTTGAGTGGGGGCATTGGTACCTACAACAAAATGCATGTATTCCCGATAACACTTCAGTATCTGGTTAAAGTTTAATTCCTTTTGGGTAATCGCAGTATAGAGGTCGAATAAATCTCGTCCTTTCCTTCGTTGGTATAATGCACGAAGTTTTGTTCCTAATAATTCTTCAAGTGGATAGGTTGTGATTTCGCAACTATCTGTATACCACCCGCTATCTACCGAGAATGGTAACTTAGTCAATCCTAAAACTGAAAAATGTTCCCGACAGTTAATTTCCACCTTCAATCGAATGGGCATTACAGGTGCAATTTCCGATTCAAAGTGAAAAACCACAGTATTGTTGTTGGCTTTTTGTTTGACAACTGGTTTGCCTAAAAAAGATAACACCTCTCTGATTCTCTCAATGGTCTCTTTTATAGGTGCTGCTGTAATTTGAACCAGATCAATATCCTCAGAGTACCGTGGTTGAGGAGAAAGATACATTTTATGTAATGCAGTTCCTCCACGGAAAGCCAAATGGCTCGCTAAGAACTCATCTTTAAATATCTCGGTTAATGCACGACAGATCACTAAATCTTGTTCTACCTGTTCATTTGTTTGCCAGGGTACCTTATGCGACCATTCAGTGATATATGCTTGTGGTATCATATTCAGTCGTCAATTTTAATCTCTGTATTTTCTATTACTTTCCAGCGTTCGTTTGTTGAACAACCTTGTATTGGGGCAGACGTTTTGAGCGGTGTGCGAAAGAAGGTTATCTCCCGTTGTTGTAATGCTTTGTATAAAGTGTCTGCCAATATATTGTTTTCTAAGGCAGTCTCTAAAATGTATCCCAGTCGTTGAAGTGTAGTAATCTGTACATGCTTAAATAGTTCATCAATAAACATTTCCGGTTGAATAGATTCTACCAGTTCGTTCAATACTGTTGACACTCGGTTAATGCCTCCTACCCGCTTCTCATATTGAATTAAATCACAAGCCGTAAGAACCGGATTGGAGATTTTAAGATAACCTGTTTCTGTTTTTCTTGATTCCAGAAGTAATCCCGGAATGTTTTTTTTACTGATGTAGTGTATCCGGATTCCCTTTTTTTGAGTAGTACGTAAAACCGGAAAACTTGTAACGACAAAAAACTCTTGAGGTTGTTGATGCGATGCTCCGTAAAAACTTGCGGCATTAAGCAGTGCCAAATAATAAGGACGCTCTATGTTTTTCATCAAACCATCCAAAAAGAGTGTGGGTGGTAAAATGCCTTTCGAGGAATATTGAGGAGGAATGATCAGGTAATAGCTTCTGTACACAGAAATAATCCGACCCTTTATTGTCAAACGACTTAATGCTCTCTTTGCAGCAATTTCGGTATAACCCGGCAGCTCTCTTGCAAGCAAACTTAGTGAGAAAGCATACCTGCCGCGTGATAAAAGATTATCTATCCATTGGCTTAATGTTATGTCTGCTTGTGTGATCATTGAAGTAATATTTTGCTAAAGATACCATTTTTCGGTACTTATCGCAAAATATTTATTTTATAATGGATCCTAAATTTAGGGATATAGCCTTTCCTTGTTCTGTAAATGCAGTGTTGTTCTTTTTGTAGTCGCAATTTGCGACGGCAAAGGTGCAAGTCTTCTTATACATAGCTTTACATCAGAGCTAGGAGTTGTTATGTAAAATTATGATTTTTATGCAGTTTGCACAAATAAAAAAATCAGAATTTGGTGTAAACTCGTTTATGAGTGGACTTGTTACCTTTGGATGGACAAATAGTTAAGCAAAAAACTTAACTTTAAGAGATGAAAGTACAACGAATGCATTATGATCGTAAATTCAAGGAAAATGCGGTCAAATTAAGTTATCAGCGAGACAATATCAATGATCTTGCAAGGGAATTAGGAATCAGATCAGAGTTGGTTTATCGTTGGCGCAGGGAATTAAAGGAGTACGGTGCGGGTAGCTTTTCGGGACACGGAGTTCCCAATCTCACTCCGGAGATGAAAGAGCTATCTGATCTCAAGAAACAGGTTCAACGCATAGAGACAGAGAATGAGATATTAAAAAAAGCTTTAGGCATCATCTCCAAGAGCGATCGCTGATTTATAATTTTATATCTGACCATGAGCATAAATGGACGATTGAGATGATGTGCAGGGTATTGATGATAAAAAGGAGCAGCTATTATGCATGGAAACACAGGAAAGATGGTAAAGCGGCCTCTTACAGGCACACCCTTGAGAAAAATATAAAAGAGGAATACTCCATATCGAAATGCCGCTATGGAAGTCCAAGGATAACATCAGCATTGAAAGCCAGAGGAATAAAGGTTTCCAGAAAAACAGTTGCCAGGTATATGAACAGACTGGGTATAAAAAGTAAATATTCGAAAAAATACAAGACTACAACGGATTCCAGCCACAATTATCCTGTTGCAGAAAATATACTCAACAGGGAATTCAATGTTTCCGTACCAGGTAAGGCATATGTGTCTGATATCACATATATCCCGACAACAGAGGGGTTTCTCTATCTCACAAGTGTGATAGATCTTGTAAACGGCAACGAAGAGTGCAGTGATTTCGGCAATCAGGGGTGCAGTGTTTTTGGCAACATTAGTGCAGTAGATTCGGCAACAATGCTGCAGTCTTTGTAAAGGTATATTTTATTTCTTTTCTC
>JAQVBQ010000063.1 GCA_028690215.1 Bacteroidales bacterium
AAAACCCCTCGACAGGTGCATTAAGAACTTTTATATCCAAAAAAACCTCTCGTTGCGGAGAGGTTTCTTCGTAGAGCGGAAAACGAGACTCGAACTCGCGACCCTAACCTTGGCAAGGTTATGCTCTACCAACTGAGCTATTTCCGCGTTTTGGGACTGCAAAAGTAGCAAATATTTTGCAACCTCCAAAAAATTTTAGACCTCTGTCTTAAATTCTCTCAAGAATCTTATATCGTTTTCAAAATAGTGTCTCAAATCCTTAACCTGCCACTTCAGCATAGCTATACGCTCAACTCCCATACCGAATGCAAATCCTGAATAGACCTTGCTGTCAATACCTGAAGCCTCAAGTACGTTAGGATCAACCATTCCGCAACCCATTATCTCGAGCCATCCGGTACCCTTGCAGACATTACAACCCTTTCCCTTGCAAATATTGCAGCTTACATCAACTTCCGCGCTCGGCTCGGTAAATGGGAAATACGAAGGCCTTAGCCTTATCTGAGCATTCTCTCCGAACATCTCCCTTGCAAAGAGCAGGACAGCCTGCTTCAAATCTGCAAATGAAACATTCTTATCAATATAAAGGCCCTCTACCTGATGGAATATACAGTGTGCACGGGCTGATATTGCCTCATTTCTGAATACTCTTCCCGGGCAAACCACCCTTATCGGAGGCTGCACCTTCTCCATTGTACGCACTTGAACAGAGCTTGTATGGGTACGGAGTAAAATAGGATTGTTCCCGGTAGTTACAAAGAATGTATCCTGCATATCTCTCGCGGGATGCTCAGGCGGGAAATTAAGAGCTCCGAAAACATGCCAGTCATCCTCTATCTCCGGACCGTCTGCTATGGCATATCCTAGTTTTGTAAATATTGAGAGAATCTCATTTCTTGTTATTGAAATGGGGTGTCTAGAACCAAATTCAAAGAGATTTCCCGGTTTTGTAAGGTCATAGGCAGACTCTTTTGTCTCCGGATTCTCCTCAAGAACCGATTTCAACTCCTCTATCTTTTGCGCAGCTGCTGTTTTAAGTTTATTCAAAACCTGCCCCAACTCTCTCTTCTGTTCAGGAAGCACCTCCCTGAAATCGTCAAAAAGTTGTGTTATTTTACCCTTTTTCCCAAGCAGCCTTACACGGATCTCTTCGATCTCCTGCTCGCTTTTAGCCTTTAACTCTTCAACTTCCGAAAGAAGTTGGTCTATTTTCTCTCTCATCATAAATACGGAATGAACCGCAAAGGTAATAAATCTTTTATATTACTGTTTTCTTACAGCACCGGCTCTCTTCTGAGAGGCATAGTCATACATCTTGCCCCGCCGCCGCCTCTTGGAAGCTCCGAGCCGTCAATGGTCACGACACATCTCTTGTATCTTTCCAAATCCTTTTTACCAGAAATAACTTCTCTCGCAGTAATGATGTCAAAACCACTCTTTTGCATCTCATTTAATGTATGTACATTTCTTGCGTAGGACATTACCTTACCAGGAGCAAATGCAAAGAAGTTGGCTCCGCTGTGCCACTGCTCTCTCTCCTGATTCCACTCGTCTGCACTTCCGCCGCATGTCACAGGCTCCAGGTCCATTCCAAGCTTTTTAAGGATAGACAGGATGTTATTAACCGATTTTATTTTGGTCACCTTTCCGCCTTCAATTATGATATGGACAGTCTGATACTGATTCTCATTAAGAATCAATGGTTCAAAAACCATTGCCCTGTCAACGTCCAGCATCGTGAAAACCATGTCTAAATGGATAAATGATTCAGGTGAACTCGGAAGCTGCTGAACTATAATATGTCTCTTTTCCGGTCCTGTGGACTTGCACAGCCTGCTTATGAGCATATCAATACCCTGACTGCTTGTTCTCATACCATTGCCTATCAGAAGGATATCCTCTCTGGCAACCAGTACGTCGCCTCCCTCCATATATATCTCGTTGTTCCCGGGCTGGAAATCGTGAGCATTTATCAGATCACAATCAAAATAACGTTTGTTCCTGAATATTGCCTCATTGATAAGAGACTCCCTCATCCTCACCTTACTCGCCATACGGCAAACCAGCACCTTATTACCCAGCGAGACAGATGCATCCCTCGTGAAGTAATAGTTATAAAGAGGGAAAAGTGCGTAATAGTCATCTTTTAGATAGGCTGTCAAAGTGTTGATTCTTGCAGGAAGACCCTCAATCAGTACTGTAGCCAGAGCCTTTGAAGGCATATCCATAAGAAATTCAAAATAATCAGTAACCTCCTCTGTAACACATATTTTACCGATTAAAGCCTCTCTGTCTGTATGATTGTCAAGCAGATTTGTCAGAAGATCCTTAATCTGATATGTCTTACACACTTTTGAAAGCACACCTGAAACCTGCTCGTACTCCTTCTGTGCTATTGAGAGGTTCAGGATATCACTGTACAATGCTCTTTGGGCATTCCTCGGGGTCATGTTCTCTACCTCCGCTCCGGGTGAATGTAGCAATACTGCCTCAAGTTTTCCTATTTCAGATTGGACGTTAATAGATATAGATCCGTTAGCCATAAAAATATTTTATTGATACTTTGACAATTCCTGTGTCGTAATGTCCGTCAGTACGGATTTAAACGACTTCCCGTTACGGGGACAAATCATTAAAGCATCTTTTGTATTTACAATCATATAGTTTTCCAGCCCTTTGACAACAACAAGCTTCTCCTCTTCCGAGATCACAATTGAGTCTTTTACCTCAAGGACTGTCTCTCCTTTTGAATTAACATAGTTGTTATCGGCATCTTTTTCAACATAGCTGTAAAGAGATTCCCATGTGCCCAGATCAGACCAGCCGAAACCGGTCGGGTAGACAACTGCCTTTGATGTCTTCTCCATCACTGCGTAGTCAATGGAAATATTCACGCACTCCTGATAAACTCCGCGAATGGATGCTTTCTCCTTTGGAGTATAGTAATCCTCCGAAATCCCCCTGAAAAGACCTGAAATCTCGGGTTGAAGGATCTCAAGCTCTTTCCTTATTGCTTTGAGATTCCATACAAAAATTCCGGAGTTCCACAAAAATTCACCGCTATCTACAAAAACTTTTGCCAATTGCTGATCCGGTTTTTCTGTAAAGGTCTTAATCTTGTATGCTACATTGCCGTCTACATCAACAAGCTCTCCCTTGTTCAACTGTATATAGCCATAGGCTGTCTCCGGCCTTGTAGGCTGAATTCCGAGAGTCATCAAGTCATCATGAGTCTCAGAATAGTTGAGGGCATTTACCATTGTTGTATGAAAAAGATCTTCATTTATAATCATATGGTCTGAAGGAGCCACAACAACAGTTGCATCAGGGGATTTCTTCAATAGTTTATATGTTGCGTAAGCTATACAAGGAGCTGTGTTTCTCCTGAAAGGTTCCAAAAGTATATGTTCCGGAAGGACTTCAGGTACTTGCTCTTTTACAAGCTCTTTATAATTTTCAGATGTGACGATTAATATATTCTCTTTTGGTACAATCTTGCTGAATCTTTCGAATGTAAGCTGAAGAAACGTCTTGCCAAGCCCCAGTATATCAAGGAATTGTTTTGGCCTACCATTTCTGCTGACGGGCCAGAACCTGCTTCCGACACCGCCGGCCATGATAATACAGTAATGATTTTTGTTCATATTTATGTTTTTTATCTCCATGTTGGTGTAAATGCTTTCGGGTAATACTCCAGTCTCTCCCCATAGGCTCCGAATGTTACTGAGACAACATCGAACTGAGTGTCGCAATTCAGATTATTCTGGTAAATATATGATCTCGCAGCTGCAATCACAGCTCTTTGTTTCATAATTCCAACCGTTTCAAAAGGAAGTTTTCTTATCGGCTCTGTGAGAGATCTCACTTCAACTATGTGGAGTATCATACCATAACGTTCGTCAGTACTCTCCATTATAAGATCTATCTCCTTGTGTCCACATCTCCAGTTCCTTGACAAAAGCCGTTGTCCTCTTTCCATCAGATATTTAAGTGCCAACTCCTCTGCCCTTTTACCGGTCTCTGCCCGCTCCGTCAACTCCTTTTTCATTGTCATTCAGCCACCTCTCTTCCCCTCTATCATAACAAATATAGAAAAGATTATCGGCATCCGCAAGGTTATAGAGTTTTTAAACACTAAGTTAAACGAAGAGAGCCCGGATGGCAAATGTCATCCGGGCTCTCTAAAAAATATTCTAAGCTACATTAATTGAAAATATAACGTAAGCTGATCTGCATTGAGTAAGTTGATGAGAATGAGTTGTCAGGTCTGAATGTTTTAGTCAGAACGTCAACGCCATTTCTCTGGAATTGGTATACAGGCTCATTTGTGCTTCCCTGTGCAAATTTGTTACTTGCTTGTTTCAGGATAGCATACTGATTGTAATAGTATCTGTGTCCCCAATCTTTATTAAGCAGGTTGCCTAAGTTTTGGATATCGAGACCCAGCTGAATTGTATTGCGTTTGCCTTTTACATTAACAAAGAAATCCTGTGTCAACTTAACGTCAAACTGGTGTGACCAAGGGTAAACAGCACCGTTACGTTCAGCATATTTACCTTTTCTGGTCTTAAGATAATCGTCGTTATTTACGAAATTCCAGAAGTCAGCTGCCTGCTGTGTAGCTGTATAGGTCTGAGTTGCACCAGTTCCATCCTTATAAGTGTAGTTAGAGAAAGATAACTCATCAGCACTTGCAGGAACATAAATCAGGTTGTATGCGCCACCATCACCGAGGACATTAGATGTATAAGTGTATGACAGCCTTCCCTGAGGACCGCCCTCATAGAAGAGTGAAATACCAGTTGCAAAATGTTTTCCGTACTCTTTACGGTAGCTCAATGAACCGATAAGACGATGAGGCATTACATAGCTAGGAGCAGCAAGTTCCTGTCTGTTATTACCGTTAACTGTATATGCACTTTGGAAAGCTGAATAGAGCTGGTCTCCGAAACCGTCATTCAGACTCTCTGCCTTGCTGTATGTATAAGCCAACATACCTGAAAGACCATGCCAGTTATTCTTCTCCAATTTAGCTGTCAAAGAGTAGTAGTATCCTGCTTCGTCTGCATTTTTCAGAAGGTATGCATTCTTAAGTGTGCTGTTATAGTACTTACCATAATAAGGGCGGTTGTCAGCATAATTAGGGATTGCAGTATTTACCGGATCCTGCAGGCCGGCATTGCATACTGTAACAGGATTAACGTCTTTGTTGTAGATTCCCTCTAAAGTAGCCAATATTCCACCCGGCAATCTTGCGTCTAAAGCAAGAGATGTTTTCCATGTCTGAGGCATCCTGAGATCCTCTGCCATAAGAGAAACCTGTGTTATAGTAGCTGTAGAGGCAGTAATACCGTTTGGATAAATCTGATTAAGCTGATCTACACGGTTTGGCATGAAAGTAGGGACTGTTGCAGATCCACCTGAAACTGCTGTATATGTGTTCTGAAGAACACCGCTGTCTCCTGATTGAGCCACAATCCATACAAAAGGAATACGTCCTGTGAAGAGACCTGTACCTCCACGCAAAACGAAAGCGCGGTCACCGGTAATATCCCAGTTGAATCCTACTCTTGGAGAGAACATCAACTTAGTAGAAGGAAGTACGCTTGTGTCATAATAACCTCCGTTATTGTTATGCTCACCAAGTTGTGTGTTTGCAACTTGCTCACTATATGTATTAAGTGCAGGATACATAGGAAGTTCAAAACGAACACCTGCCAATACCTTGAATTTGTCGCTTATTGAATATTCATCCTGCAGATAGAATGAGAGTTGATTGAAATTGAACTCTGGGTAAGCTTGCGAGAAATCCTCATTATATGAGTGAGTTATCGCATATTGAGCAGGATTGTTAAAAAGTGTGCCACCATTAATAGCAGCAACCAGTGCATCTTCGTTAGCAAACGCATACTGATAGTAACCTGCGCCAAAACGTTGGAAACCATTCTTAGTATTATTGTGCTCGTACTGAATACCGGCCATGAAATTGTGCTTGCCAAGGCTGTATGAAATCTCGTCTGTGATATTGGTTGTCTTAACATCTCTGAGGTTACCATATGAGAAGAGCTCAGTACCGAAAGAGGTATATACGTTACCTGCAACAGCTATGTCAACAAATGGGAATTCTCCACCCTCTGTAGAGCGTGGCTCGTACTGGTGTGAGTAAGAAACCCTGAGTGCATTTGAAAGACGACCTTCGAGAAAACGTGATGTCAATTCACCGGCTATTGATGAGAAGTTTGTCTCCTGGTAGTAACGTGCATTCTGGAAATACATAGCTTTCATTGATGTACGTGAATCTGTGGTGAAGTTTCTGTTTCCAAGACCGCTTGTAGATGTAGAAGGTGAACTAGGAGATTTTTTCTCTGTATTACTGTACCTGATGTTGAATTTGTGGTTTTTATTTATATTCCAGTCAAGGCGGGCAAGGAACTTCATACCGGGACTCTGTGAAGAATATCCTTGGTATGCACCCGGATTGTAACCGTAAGTACTATTCAGGTAATTAGATAGAAGATCCATAGTGGAAGCTGTAGGACGTGCCACATTATCAGAACCGTTTGTGTATGGCTTAGCCGGTGTAGCTGCAACGCGTGATGGGCCTGGTTCTGTGATGCTTTCTTTCTCGAAGTTGAGGAAGAAGAAGAGTTTGTTCTTAATGATAGGGCCACCTACTCTTGCACCATAAACAAAATATTTAGAATCATTCTTTGTAAGAGTTGTACTACCTACTTTATTTCCCTGAAAATCCTGGTTGTTGAAGTAAGTGTAGATTGAACCTGAAAATTCATTACTACCTGAGCGGGTAACGGCATTGATTGATCCACCGGTAAATCCACTCTGGCGAACATCATACGGAGTAACACTGATTGATATCTGCTCCAGTGCGTCAAGAGAGATAGGAGATCCGCTTGCAGGAAGGTTCTGTCCGATACCGAATGCATTGTTGAAAGCAGCACCGTCGACTGTAACAAAGCTTTGACGATAACTACCACCACCAATCTGTGGACCACTTCCTGATACAAACACCTGAGGAGTCATCTTGATCAGGTCGTTCATGCTACGATCTATTGTAGGAGTGCCATTTATAGCCTCAAGGTTGATAGATGTGATTGCACCAGCTCTGTCCGACCTCATATTTGAGGTAGTACTTACAGCTGAAACGACAATCTCATCAAGGCCAACTGCCTCTTCCTGAAGAACTGCGTTGAGAACGTAGTTGTCAGCAAGAGAGATAGTGATACCCTGTGTCTCTAACTTTCTGAAGCCTAAAGTTTGGATAGCAACATTGTAAGGACCACCAACACGCATATTCTGAATGCGGTAGTTACCTGTATTGTCTGTTATCGCATAAAACTGAGAGCCGGATGGCATGTGTACAGCGAGAACGGTTGCACCAGGTATTGGCGTACCGTTTGTCTCTGTAATTCGTCCGCTCATGGATGAAGTTGTAACCTGTGCAATTGCTGCAAAGGCCACAAACAGTCCCATGGCTGTCAGGGCAAATCTTTTAATTGCTTGTTTCATAGATAATTATATAAATTGTTAGTGTTTCTGTCGCAAAAATAACAAAAAGAGAGTAGAACTTACAAACTAGTTTGAGATTTTATTAACATTTTAACAATTTCGCAATAATTCATTTTTTTCTTTTGATTTAATTCAATTGTATTACATTTGCATCCGTATTGTGGAGGGATTTGACTGCTTGCAACCACTTGAAAAAATGCTAAAATAGAGTCTTCCGGCACTACTTTTCTGCAAAATCAAACCCTTTCCCGATTTAAATGTTTTAGTAATTAAACACTAATTATCATGTCATATCTATTTACTTCAGAATCGGTATCAGAAGGACATCCGGACAAGGTTGCCGATCAGATTTCCGATGCTATCCTAGACGAGTTCCTTCGTCTCGACTCTAATTCAAAGGTTGCCTGCGAGACTTTCGTAAGCACAGGTCTTGTAGTTGTAGGCGGCGAGGTCAATTCAAGAGCTTATGTTGATATACAGCAGATTGCCCGCAGGGTGATTAACAGAATAGGTTATACCAAAGCAGAGTATATGTTTGACGGCAACTCCTGTGGTATTCTGTCTGCAATTCACGATCAGTCTCCGGACATTAACCGCGGTGTAGATAAAGTTGATGAATCAGGGAATTCTGTTGCAACTGCAGATGAACAGGGTGCGGGAGACCAAGGGATGATGTTCGGTTATGCCTGTACAGACACCGAAGAGTACATGCCTCTGGCTCTTACACTGTCTCACATTGCCCTGCTCGAACTTGCGAAAATAAGGAAGGATACCATTCTTATGCCGTATCTCAGACCAGATGCAAAATCACAGTTTACTATTGAATACGACGAGAACAACAAGCCTCTCAAGGTTCATACAATCGTCATCTCCACACAGCACGACGAGTTCGACAAAGACGAGAAGATGCTTGCAACAATCAAGTCAGATGTTAAGGAGATTCTTATTCCGAGGATAATGAACAGACTTCCTGAACAGACAAGGGAGTTGTTCCGTCATGGATACAAATTGCTTGTAAATCCAACAGGAAAGTTTGTGATTGGTGGCCCTCACGGCGATACCGGTCTTACAGGAAGGAAAATCATAGTTGACACGTACGGCGGCAAGGGTGCTCACGGCGGTGGAGCATTTTCAGGAAAAGACCCAAGTAAGGTAGACCGTTCCGGAGCCTATGCTGCAAGGCACATTGCGAAAAACATGGTAGCAGCTGGTGTTGCCAGGGAGGTTCTGGTTCAGATTGCCTATGCAATTGGAGTTGCACAACCTGTCAGTGTATTTGTAAACACTTTCGGAACTTGCAATATTCCGATGAACGACAGCGAGATCGCTGCTAAAATCAGTGAGATTTTCGACCTGCGACCTGCAAAAATAATCGAGAGATTCCAGCTGAAAAACCCTATTTATGAAGTGAGTGCATCATACGGTCACATGGGAAGGGATCCGTTTACAAAGATGGTTGAAGTTGTAGAGAATGGAGTTCCTGTCCAAAAAGAGATTCAGTTCTTCGGATGGGAGAAGTTGGATTTCGTGGAGAAAATAAAGAAGAGTTTTGGAATTATTTAACGACTCCGTCGCTTTCATTCCAAAGAAGTTTCTT
The DNA here is from genome assembly GCA_028690215.1 of Bacteroidales bacterium. Classification (GTDB taxonomy): domain Bacteria; phylum Bacteroidota; class Bacteroidia; order Bacteroidales; family UBA932; genus Bact-08. Next base: position 9,125 of record JAQVBQ010000063.1, read on the forward strand.
GCCAAAGCCCAGACGGTTGTCAGTAAATTTAGCCTCAGTGATCCTGAGTGTCCAGAGTTCTCCACCTTTGAGTACAGCATAGGGAAACCTCTTCAAATACTTCAGCCGGTATCTGTTGGTCAGTGAATTATCGCATTTGTCGGCCACTGCCTTAAACTGAAGTCCGCGTATAAGACCTATTGTCTCTGTTTCGAGACATATTGCCCCGGCCACAAGACCGGGGTTTTTGTTTATTAGTGATATGTGTCTTGTTTTATCGTCAGATGTGATTACAAAGAGCAACTCCTCCTCTACGAATGTATAGAAAGCATGAGAACACCATATATCACTCCCGTCCGAGACGGCCAGTGTAAGGACATGATGCTCCTTTATGAAATCAACTATCTTTTCAGGAAACATGAGCCTCTTCCCAAATGTAAATTTTATCCGATCTTCTGAGTTTCACACCAGCAGGTACAGGTATAGAGCAGTACTCACCCTTGACGGCTTTCTCTGTAACCTTAAGGTCCACTCTTATCTCTTGTGCCTCACACTCAATCACACCTGTAGATGGGCCGGTAATGAGTATCTGTTCTCCCGTCCTGAGTTCGCCGGTTTCGATAAGCACTTCTGCAACCGAGAGATTTGAGAAGTAATTAGTGACCTTGCCGACATAACGTTTCTTTCTGGTTGCCTTGTTACCGTATACATCGCTCCATTCGCCAAGTTTTGCCCCCTGGTAGTATCCGTCCCAGAAACCTCTGTTGAAGAC
>JAQVBQ010000064.1 GCA_028690215.1 Bacteroidales bacterium
GTACCCGGAGCCGGGATCGAACCGGCACAGCCTTGCGGCCACTGGTGTTTGAGACCAGCGCGTCTACCAATTCCGCCATCCGGGCTTCTATTTCAGATGACTCTGTTGAGCTGTCTGCTGTTTCGGTAAACAAGGGTGACAAAGGTAAGTAAAAATTTTAATCAGCCAAATAGTGATACAGGGGTAATTTAATCAACCCCTCTCTAGAACGGTATCACATAGCCGACAGTGATGTCGTAATAAGCTCCTGATTGGTATGTGTCATCGAATTGTCTCAAGGAGAGATATAGGGTACCTGATTTGCCGAATGACTTGCCTACTGCCGCGCTGAATGAGCTGGTCAAGCCGGTGTAACTGTCTGACTTATCTTCGAGAGCTACTGCCTGATGCAATCTGTTTATCTGGTAGTGACATCTGTATGATGGGACAAACATCCACCCTTTTTCAGACCTGTAAACGACATTTGTAACCAATCCCAGGGCACCGCCCGTGTATCCGTCGTAGTTTACGACAGCTGCTCCGTCTGTGTACCTGTAATTTGTATAATCACTGTTGAAAAAGACAGGATTTGCCCCGATATTGAGGTTGAGGTTCGGCAGCAACTCAGCCTTAAGCAACCACCAGGTGAAGTGGACTTCAAAATATCTGGATTTTGCCTTATCATCCAGCAGACCGAGCTTGACTCTGTCATAGCTCGTGTTGTAGGTTCCCGCTTCAAAGTCGATTTTTCCTCCCCAGGAAACCCCGACCCCGGCGGTAAAGGAGTTGAATCCATACCCTTTTTCAATGCCGATGTTCATTCCTGCTCCACTCTCTCCCTTTTCAAGAAACGGAGTAATCTGTGCTGTCGCCTGGAGTGAGAGGCATATTAAGGCGATTGCTGTTAGTAACTTTTTCATGTTAAATGTTTTAGTCGTATAAATTTAAATAAATTTTTTCTTTCAGAAATAAATCATATACCTTTGTTCCGTTCATCAGAAAGGGAACCTCGTGAGAATCGGGGACAGTACCCGCTGCTGTAATGCTTGCCCGTAAGGGTTATCTTCCGTAGGCCACTGCCAATAGGTGGGAAGGCGAGAGATATAAAAGCTAAGTCAGAAAACCTGCTTTTGGACAAAACATATTAATCGAACTTTCGGGAGATAGAGAACGATGCGAGTAAAATTTGTCCGTCTATTTTTTATTTATATTCTTTTGGCCTGCACTGTCGTATACAGCGCCGCAGCTCAGAATATACGCAGTAATGACACCAAGGTAGTTCAGGATGACACTTTAAAAAGCCGCAAGCTTGACTCAATAAGGGTCAGGGGAACCAGGCAGGTAAGATCTCAGTCCAATTACAAGTTTTCCGTAGGAACAAATCTGATAAGATATAACGAAGAGAGCCTCTCTCCTATGAAGATGGCCTCGCTGTCAGACTTTATCCGTCAGGAGAGTGCCGCATACATCAAGGAGTTTGGCAAGGGGATGAATGCCTATATCTCTGTAAGAGGTTCTTCTTCTTCACATACTACTGTTGCATGGAACGGAATGAACCTTGCTGTTCCTACAATGGGACAGACCGATTTTTCACATATACCACTATACCTGTTCGACGGCATGGAGATGCATGTGGGAGGGAACTCCGCCCTATACGGAGATGGTGCAATAGGAGGGAGCATCAGGCTTACAACCGCTCCTAAATGGGAAATGGGGTTTCACGGGGATATTCTTTTGTCGGCCGGCAGTTTTGCCTCATATTTTACCGGAGGAACGCTGAGGTATTCCAATGGGAAGCTGGAATCGAGAACATCCTTGCTTTACTCGGAGGCAAAGAATGACTATAAGTTTGTCAACAATACCATAATAGGAAAGCCTGAGGAGAGGCTGAACAATGCTGCAGGGAACAATGTAGGTTTTCTTCAGGAGTTGTTCAGAAAGCTCAAGGACTCTTCTGTAATCTCTGCCACAATTCTCTATATGGATTTTGACAAGCAGATTCAGCCCTCGGTCTCTCTCAACGACAAACCGGACTCTTACCGCTCTATATATGATGAAAATCTAAAGGTGAATCTAGGGTATAACAGCCGGGAGGGAGAGTTGAGTTACGGAGCGCGCATCTCCTATGCATACGATAAACAATTATATGAGGACGATATTATTGCAGCAAATCGCCTCTCACTCTCGACTGATGCCGAACGTAAATTCAAAAACCTTACCATAAAATGCGGACTCTTTGCAGAACGCACGATTCCGCAGGTAGATTCCTATTCAGACTCAGTGCGCGAGAACAGATATAATCTATTTGTCCTGGCTCGTTATTCGCTGAAAAACAAATTATTGGTTTCGGGTGGAATAAGGTATGCCGGGGCTACGGATATCTCTGTGCCTGTAATGCCGTCATTTGAGGCGAGGTATAATTTATTCAACAGAAATAACCACACACTCTCTGTAAGAGGTGCTTTTTCCGGAAACAGTAAGATTCCATCGCTGAATGACCGCTATTGGGGCGGAGAGTATCTTTACCTAAAGAGCGAGAGTTCAAAAACGCTTGAAGGAGGTCTTGATTACAGTTGGTTCTCTGAAAGATATACTGCAGACTTTTTAGGGACTTTATATAGAAGTCGTGTAAATGATTGGATACGCTGGCTGCCGGCAGGCACAGTCTGGCGACCGCAGAATATTCCACTTGTTGTCACTCAGGGGGCGGAGGCAGGTGTCAAGCTAAGTGGAAACTTCCCAAGGACTAAAGTCTCTCTAAACTTCACCCTGGCTTATACAGATATCAGAATGAAGGAGGGGTTGAGAGCTGAAGACCCGGCAATAGGGCACCAGCTCGCATATCAACCTAAAATATCCTGGAGATCAGGTATCCGTATTAGTAAAGCCGGTGCGACATTGTATTTTAATCTCGGCTATACCGGAGAGAGAACCACTTTAGATCTTTATGATATCTTGCCTTCGTATCTGCTTGCGGACATCGGGGCATCTTATGATTTCAAAATATCGGGGGCTCATTTTACAATCAATGGTGTTATCAAGAACATAACAGACGAGATGTATCAGAACGTAAAATTCTATGCAATGCCCGGGAGAAACTGTCAAATCTCAATTCAATATAAATTTTAGAAATATTTATGAAAGACAATTTTTTTAAATTAATTCTAGTATTATCGGCAATCGCTCTTTTGCCGATATCATGTACTAAGGACAATGGCCCTGATGGTAATGAAAACAAGGGAAAAGTTCTGATTATAAACCAGGGCAACTTCACTGAGCAATCATCAAGCATATCGCTTTATGATGAAAGCACAAACCAGATTCAAAACCGTTTTTATGAGGCTGCAAACGGAGTCTCAATAGGTGCCACCATTAATTCAGGCTATATTACTCCTTCGGATGAGGCAGCTCTTGTCTGCAACTATCCTGACAAGGTTGTTTTCCTCGATCCGGAGACTGGAAAAGACAGGGGTTATTCAATAACCGAGGGACTGGTCTCTCCAAGAAATATGGTAGCTTCGGATAGTTATATCTATATTACAAACTGGGACTCTGACCACACTGTTTTACCTTCTGGAAGCTGGGAGTTCACTAAATCGTATGTTTCAATATATTCAAGCAACAATATGACTCTTCAGAATAAGGTGCTGGTAGGTTCAGATGCTGAGGGTTTGCTGCTTTATAAGGGAAAATTGTATATAGCCGTAAAACAGGGACTTAAAGTGTATGATATTGAGGGAAACAACATTGTTCTAAAGGCTACGGTTAAACCTTCAAATTTTACAAATGGAGCAAGACATATTGTAGTTGACAGATATAATAAGATATGGGTCTCTTTTCCGGGTGACGGTCTGATGAAAATGAACCCTTCCGATAATGCAATCATCTCAACCCTGGATGTTCCTGTTGATGGTATGGACGGCTATATTACAGCAGACAAGGAGGGAAACAATATTTATACATATTGCACAACATTTGATGCAACATATAACCCTGATGAAGCCAATATATATAAGGTCAATGTTGCCAATAACAGCTACGGAAAGCTGTTTACAGGAACATATTTTTATGGAGTTGGGGTGAGCCCGGTTACAGGAGATGTCTTCACATCTGAGGTGAGCTTCACATCAAACTCAGTATTGAAGGTAGTGGCATCATCTGATGGGACTATCATAAACTCAGCGACTGCCGGCATCGGTACCTGCCGCTACCTTTTCTTCTGATAAGTACTTATTCCGGGAGGTGATATGTGATTGTCTTTACGATGTCGGGATGAATGCTGTTTGCAACAGGGCAAGTCTTGACAGATGTCTCGATGAATCTCATCTCCCTCTCGGTATAGTCTTTCTTAGGCAGATAGATATCCAGTTTCAACTCTGCCACCCTTCTCGGATTTGCGCCCATTATCTTTTCAGTTTCAATACGCATCCCGTCAATAGAGAAGCCATGTGCCTGACCGGCTATTGCCATAATTGTCATCATGCAGGAAGCAAGTGAAGCTGCGAACATGTCTGTAGGTGAAAACATCGAGCCTTTTCCGTTGTTGTCTTCGGGAGCCTCCGTGATAATCTTGCTGCCAGATTTAAGGTGAATTGCCTCTGTCTGGAGGTCGCCGATGTAAGTGGTGCTGAACTTTGTCATAATATTATTAATTAAATTACTTTATCTCAATGCCTTTGAGTGTTGCTGAAGTGCATGATGTGACCCTTATTTTGACAAAATCCCCGATTTTGTGTTCTCCTGCAGGAAATACACACATCTTATTCTGCTGATTTCTTCCGCATAGTTCTTTATCGGATTTTTTCGAAGGACCCTCGACCAGAACCTCGAACTCTTTTCCCAGGTCTGCCTGATTGCTGATAAGGGATAACTCATTCTGAAGTGCAATTATCTCATTGAGCCTTCTGGTCTTAATCTCTGCGGGTACATCATCCGGATAGTGCCTTGCTGCTTTAGTGTTTGGTCTTTCTGAATACTGGAACATAAATGCTGTGTAATACCCGACCTCTCTCATGATGGAGAGAGTTTGCAGGTGGTCTTCTTCGGTCTCGCCACAGAATCCGGCAATTATATCTGTACTGATTGAGCATCCCGGAATTATCTCGTGAATCCTCTTCACCCTTTCCAGATACTCTTTTCTGGTATATTTCCTGTTCATTTTTGCAAGCATGCTGTCACTTCCCGATTGCACCGGAAGGTGTATGTGCTTGCAGATATTCTCGTACATAGCCATAGTGTGTATTACAGAATCTCCCATATCCTTGGGATGTGAGGTGGAGAAACGCACTCTTAATTCAGGACTGATCAGGGCAACTCTTTCGAGCAACTGTGCAAAGTTTGTCGTCTTAGTGGGATTTGACTCTTCAAACCAATGGTAGGAATCAACATTCTGACCGAGAAGTGTAACCTCTCTGTATCCGTTTTCGAATAACTCAGCGGCCTCTCTGAGAATGCTCTCCGGATCACGGCTCCTCTCACCACCTCTGACATAAGGGACAACACAATATGTGCACATGTTGTTGCATCCGCGCATTATGGATATAAATGCGCTCACGCCGTTCTTGTCCAGCCTTACGGGAGAGATGTCTGCATAGGTCTCCTCCTGGGAAAGCATAGTGTTTATCTGTTTGTCACCGCCCCGAATCTGTGACAGTAGCCTTGGAAGATCCCTGTATGAGTCGGGACCGGCTACAAGATCCACTGCCACATGGCTCAGAAGCTCATCCTTGAGCCTTTCCGCCATGCAGCCTAGTATCCCTACTGTGAGTCCGGATTTTTTTTTCTTCAGGACTTTAAAATAGTCGAGCCTTCCCCATATCCGCTGCTCGGCATTGTCACGTATCGAGCATGTATTGACAAGGATGAGGTCTGCATCTTCTATCTTCTCACAAAGAGCATAGCCTGCATCCTGCAATATTGAGAGTACAACCTCACTGTCGTTGACGTTCATCTGACAGCCGTATGTCTCTATGAATAGCTGCGGTAGCTTACTGTTGAATACAGGTTTTACGGAATGATATTTGTTGATCATGATTTCAATATATTCTGCAAATATAGCCTTTTTTATACCTTTGTAGATAATCAAAGTAAAGATGAAAAGAACTCTTCCTCTTGCAATAATTATAGTATTGCTGACAACAGCTTGTACAAACTACAAAAATATTGAAGTCCGCTCCGTCAAGTTGAATGGCTTCAAGCTGGTAAGTACATCAAAGGCCAGCATAGAGCTGGACTATATAATAGACAATCCGACAGGTACTGCAATTATTCTCTCTTCGGGAGAGGGTATTATTACAAAAAAAGGTTTTGATTTTGCGCAATTGGAGGTTCAGAAACCTGACACTCTTCCTCCAAGAACCGTAAAAAGCGGCAAATTAGTTGTCAACGCCGTCTTACTCGATCCCATGTCCCTTCTCTCTATGGGGTTGAATATCTCCAGCTGGAAGGCCGAAGATTTTCATGTAAATACAAAAATGGTCTTCAAGACAACTTCCGGATACAAAAAGACCTTAAGACATAAGAATATCCCGCTTAAGGATTTGATTAACAAGTTTTAACCATGAAAAAAATCACACTATCGATATTACTTCTCGTATCAAGTTCACTGTTTGCATATTCGCAGGAGATTGTAAAGGCCCAGGATACAACAATGGTTGCCGTTAAACCGCCGTTGCTCGATTCAACACTGTTGAACAAGAATATATTCTCAATTCTCAGGGAGAGCGGCCCTGCAATGAACAGGGTAACTATCGATCAGAGCAGCAGCATAGAGTCCCTGCTTCAAAGGCATATAACAAGCTCTGCCGGAAGAAAGATTACAGGTTACCGTGTAAGGATTTTCTTCGATAACAAACAAGATGCACGCAACCGCTCAGACGCTGCTGCCAATCAGTTTTCCTCACAATTTCCTGAAATAAGGGTCTACTCTACCTATGAGAAACCCTTTTTTAAAGTAACAGTAGGAGATTTCAGGACCAAGTCCGAAGCTATGCAACTGTTAAAGAAAATTGAGGGAGAATACAGATCTGTCTTCCTTGTAAAGGAGACAATCAATTATCCTGCGATTTAGTTTCGTCCCCTTTTTTCCTGACCGCTTTTTTGATCTTTGGCGGAAGTTTCCCGATAATTTTATCCTTAGTCTTTCCTATTTTTGGGTCCTGCTGCTTTGCCGGTGTCCACCACTTCGGCCTGAGTTTGATGGCTAGTTGAAGAATAGGAGATATATGCCTCTCGATTTTTTCCGGATAAATATGACTTATATTGACAAGTATACCTGTCTCCTCAACACCGCCGAAGCCTCCGTTGATTGATGTTCCAAACACCTTCATCGAAGGGCTGAGATTCATGTACGAGTTGATAAGCGGCGGTATATTCTCGCCTAGTGTCCTTATCTCTTTTGATAAAGTTTTGTAAGACTCCTTATAGTCATTTGCGTTGAAGAGCTCTTTGTAGTATGGGTTTGAAGAGTCAAAGTCGAGTGGCTCGAAAGGTGTTACAAGATGATCCTTGTCCGGGAAGAATGTATTCAGGAAATTGAGCAGAATGTTCCTGGCACGTAAGTTATATGAGGTGTACATTGTGACTTTCCCGAAGAAATATTTGATTTTTGGATACTTAACAACAAGGGCACCGAGTCCGTCCCAAAGGTTGTCAAGTGAGTATAACCCTTTATGCTTTATGTTGGTTCCCTGGTAGTTGGGCTGGATGAAAGAGCGGCCTAACTCTATTGTAAAGGGAAGATAATCATCTTTAAATTTGTCAGAGAACTCAAATAGCTCATGAGTAGCCATCTTTTTGATGTCAAGTCCGGTACACTGGATGTACCTATAACCTCCGATTATCTCCTGATCCTTTGGATCCCATACAAGTAGCTGTTTATATGGGGTGTGAGGGTCAATGTCAAATTCGTCAATATCTATAGATTTTCCAGTTCCTCCCCCTGAAAGTCTGAAGGAGATCTCCCTGAGACGTCCTATCTCATTCATGGTATGGGGTGAATCGTGAGCGGTTATCTCATATAATTTGTTGTCTCCCTTTTGTGTGTGACGTATGAATTTGTCACTTGTAAGCTCATTCATTATGAGTTTACGGTCTATAGGAGGTATAACAGGTTCCATTTTTAAGGTTTTAGTGAGTAAACAATGTTTTTTATCTTTTCGGCCCACGTAGCAGGTGTGCCGTTTTGCGCAATCTCTGTCCATGGGATAGGATCGCCTATATATACTTCAAAACTCCCGCCACGCTGTTTGAACATCTCGCGGGGTAATAAAATAAGTTCGAAATTGAATTTAAGGCCCAGCCACTTACGGAAGTTCGCAAATCGATAGAAGAACCGGGAATTTTGTCCGTTGAAATATATAGGGACAATGTCACGTTCATATTTAATAGCCTGATTGATAAATCCTTTTTTCCACTCCAGATCAGTTATTTTTTTTTCAATAAGTCTGGAACAAAGTCCGGCAGGAAAGGTAATTATTTGGTTGTCAGACCTATATTCTTGCTGTATCTTGGCGGCAATCTCTACATTTTGCCTCCCATATTTGTTGACTGGCACAAAAATTGGTCTGAGTGGCTCAATTGCCGTTAGAAGGTCATTAACAACAAAACGTATTTTATTGTTAAAATGGGTTCCAAGAATGTCCATAAGTATTATCCCATCGAAACCGCCGAGAGGATGGTTGGAAACTATTATATATCTTTTACCGGGAATAAGCTTCTCTACTCCTTCTATCTTGTAGCTTGCACCGAGATACCTGACGCTGGCCGTGGCAAACTCCACACCGCGGAGATTCCCGTACTTACTCAGTATGTCGTTTACATCATCCTGACATATGAGTTTTTCTACCCATTTGATCATAAATCCCGGGATAAATTTCAGAAGACCGGGGTTTTTAGATTTTATAACGGACCTGATATCAACTCTCAGTCCGGTGCTTTCTGCTGCCATAGATACAAGGATTATCAGAACGCGAAGTTAAATAAAAATCATATCTTTGCATAAATGCTCCGTTAATATGTTAAAACAGGGTTTACAGCAGAAATTAGCACAAAAGCTCTCACCATTACAGATACAGACAATTAAGCTGCTTGAATTGCCTACACTGGAACTTGAGCAGAGGGTAAAAAAGGAGCTTGAGGAAAATCCCGTTCTGGATGAGGTGTCTGAGAGCGATGATGGAGATGAGAGGGGAGAGGGAAATGTCTCTCTGAGCGAATACGGCTCGGACGACCAGATTCCCTCATACAAGCTTTATGCTAACAATCAAGGAAAGGATCTTAAACCGCAATATAATATTTTCTCCGTAAAGGAGAGTTTTCATCAGAGTCTTATATCACAATTGGGTTATAGTCTGATGGATCCACGTGAGAAAAATATCGCGCGTTTCATAATCGGCAGTCTTGACGACGACGGGTATTTACGCCGGGATCTTGACTCATTGTCGGACGATATATCATTCAGACTTGGAATAAACACAACCGAGAGGGAGCTTGAACATATACTGCTCAAGATTCAGGAGTTCGAACCGGTTGGCGTAGGTGCAAGAGACCTTCAGGAGTGCCTCCTATTACAAATCAGGGCAAACAACAAAACTCCGGAGCAGAAGCTGGCGGAGAAAATACTTGCCGATCATTTCGGAGAGTTTACCAAAAAGCATTATCAGAAGATCTTATCCAAGCTTTCAATAGATGAAGATCAGCTTAAAGGTGCAATTGACGAGATTGTAAGACTCAATCCCAGGCCGGGGGGTCAGGTGGATGACTCGTATAATGAGCAGTCTCAGCAGGTAATTCCTGACTTTGTGCTGGAATTAAAGGATGGTGAGCTTATAATGACAATGCCAAGATTTTCCGTACCGGAGCTTAAAGTTAACAAGCGATA
>JAQVBQ010000014.1 GCA_028690215.1 Bacteroidales bacterium
GAAATGGACTATGCCAATAAGGAACTGGGCGATAGTCCTGAATCAGTTTATACTTATATTTGATAACAGAATTTTATTGTAATTATGAAACCTCTATTATCGTTTACACAAAATTCTGGACAGTGCCATTAAAAGATCAGCTCTGCATATACTCCATAACAATACTGCAGAGCTGATTTTTTGTTATCGGTTTGCTCATGAAGCCGCAGCATCCGCAAGATATAGCCTTTTTCACATCCTCATCACTGCAATAAGCAGTAAATGCAACCACCGGCAGTTCCGGCCTGATACGCTTGATCTCCCTCGCTGCTTGCAGTCCATCCATGACCGGCATCTTAATATCCATAATAACCAAAAAAATATTATGCCTGCCTTTTGATATGTTTACTGCCTCCTCCCCATTTCTAGCCCAAATAAGATTTATATCGTAATCTTTAAGATACTCCTTTAAAAGAAGAAAATTTGACTCTTCGTCCTCTGCTACCAGAATACTGGATTGAGCAACCATTGAAAGTTTTGCCCTGTTGATACTAACATCTTGTAATTCTGCAGATACCGGAGCTTTTTCATAAGGAATTGTAAAATAAAAAGTTGATCCTTTAGCAATTTCAGATTTCAGCCAAATCTCTCCTCCGATCAATGATACATAAGCTTTTGCAATAGCAAGGCCCAGACCTGATCCACCATAATTAGCGGCAACCTCCGTACCAGCCTGCCTGAATCTTTTGAAAATATCCTGAAACTTATTCTCAGGAATGCCAATACCGGTGTCCTCAACAAAAAACTCAAGCATATTTCCTTTAAGCTCGCAACCGTAATTTACATATCCTCTTTTTGTAAATTTGATTGCATTGCCAATAATATTCACAAGTATCTGAACTAATTTATTATTGTCTGTCAATATTTTACAACCTCCAGGAGGTAAAGATATCCAGGAATTTAGGGCCAGCCCTTTTTTCTTTGCTATCAGAGAAAACTTTTTATTCAAAGCTTCAAAAATATCATTTATGTCACATGGCTTGGTAATAACCCTCTCCTGACCGGCCTCAATTGTAGAGATACTTATTATGTCAGAAATTATTGAGAGAAGCTGTTCACTGCTGTTTGATATGATTTCTCCATAGGTTATACTCCTCTCCTTGTCTGTATCAGGTTCTTTCAGAAGTTTCGAAAATCCGATTATTGCATTCATCGGAGTCCTTATCTCATGAGAAATATTCTGTAGGAATGCACTCTTGAGACGATCCCCCTCTTCGGCTTTTTCCTTTGCTTTAATCAACTCCTGTTCTATCAGTTTCTTTTCTGTGATGTCTCTGGAAATACCCGACAGCCCGACAACAACCCCCTCAGCATCAAAAATCGGACACTTAATAGTATGAAAGATCCGGACCTTTCCATCATTCATAAGAAGGCTCTCTTCGAAAGATATAGGAATAAGACGTTCCAGTACCCGTCTGTCCTCCTCGGCCGTTTTTTTTGCATCTTCATTATTAAAAATGACATTATCTCTTTTACCTATTACCTCCCCGGCCCTCTTTCCAGTCATCATCTCAGCAGCGGTGTTAAATAGAAGGTATTTCCCTTCAGTATCCTTTACATATATTGAATCCAGAGCATTGTTAATAACAGCGTTAAGAAGATTTCTGTTAGTTTTTGCCTCTAATTCTGCCTTTCGGAATTTCTCCAGATGCCGGGATGCATCCAAAGCACGTTTGGTGACCAGAGAGAGCCTTTCCATCCTGTCTTTGAGCACATAATCCGTCGCTCCTTGCTTAACAAGTTCAACAGCCCGGTCTTCACCAATAGTCCCTGATATGCAGATAAAAGGTACATCAGGGCATATTTCCAAAGAATGATTCAGCGCCTCCTGACCGGTAAATCCCGGAAGAGTAAAATCTGCATAAATAATATCATATTTTGTACTACCTATCTTTTCAAGATAGTCTTTCTCACAATCGACGACTTCCAGTCTGATATCATATCCCTCATCAAGCAGATATTCTCTAATCAGCTCCGCATCTCTGGGAGCATCTTCAAGGAGCAAGGCAAATAACTTTTCCTTCATAATATATGGATTATTCCTCTTTTATCTGCCCCACAGCCGGAGGAAGTTCGTTTATCAATCCCCAGAATATTCCAAGCTGCTTGATAGCATCAATAAAACCGCCAAAATTGACAGGTTTTACAACATAGGCATTTACACCGGAATAGTAACTGTTCAGTAAATCCTTATCCTCCCTCGAGGATGTCAACATAACAACCGGTAACAACTTTAATTTTGGATCACTGCGGATCTCTTTCAAAACCTCTATACCATCTTTCCGGGGCATTTTGATATCCAGGAGCAGGACTGATGGCAGTTCCGGTTCCCTCCCTGAATACTCACCCTCACATCTGAGGTATTCAAGTGTCTCAACGCCATCTCTAACAACAACAACCCTGTTTGCCAGATTGCTGTCAGATAAAGCTTCAATAGTCAATTCCACATCTTTTGGATTGTCTTCCGCTAATAAGATCTTTTTCAACTCAAGCATAACTTTCTATTTAGGTATTGTAAAATAAAATATAGCCCCCTTATCAATTTCCCCCTCAGCCCATGTCTTGCCTCCATGCTTCTTGATCACCTGTCTGACATTCGTCAGTCCGATACCCGTGCCTTCAAACTCCTCATTGGAGTGTAATCGTTGAAAAACTCCGAACAGTTTTTGGGCATATCTCATATCAAAACCGGCGCCATTATCCCGGACAAAGAAAACATACTCATCATCATTACTCTGTGAACCAATCTCTATAATGGCAACCTCTTTTTTTCTTGTGTATTTGACTGCATTTCCAATAAGGTTCACCCATACTTGCCTCAGCATATTATAATCACCCCGGACTTGAGGAAGCGGCTCTGTTTTCCATTCAATCTGACGGTCTTTAACCTCTTGTTCCAGAAGCTGTATAGCATCCTTTACAAGTTTATTCATATCCAGAGAATCAGGATTTACCTCCATTCGGCCGGTTCTGGAAAAACTCAGCAGATCATCTATCAGATTTCCCATATGTACCGAGGAATCAAGTATTGCTTCAATATAATGACGGCCCCTTTCGTCCAGTTGCTCAGTATTTCTCTTCATAAGAAGATCCAGATAGCCTGAAATATGTCTCAGAGGAGCCCTAAGGTCATGAGATACGGAATAGGAGAAAGATTCCAGCTCTTTGTTTGCTGATTCAAGTAATGCTGTTCTCTCTGCCACTCTCTTCTCAAGTTTCTCATTCATAATTCTTATTTTCCTCTCCGCTCTGTCTCTCTCCTGTTGTTTAACTAAAAGTTGCCTTAAAAGATTGTTGTACTGTTCACAAAGTTGTCCCAACTCATCGTCTCCCTCATGCTCAATATGTACTGTAAAATCCTGTTTTTCTGAAATCTCAGCTGTTGTTTTGGCCAGTTTAAGTATTGGTTCCGAGATATATCTCTGAATCCTTGATGCCAATAGATATGATAGAATTACAACGGCTATCAGAAGCAAGAACAACGTTAGCAGCAATCTCATTAACAACTCTTTAAGATTGCTTGCATTTGCCCTTACATGAATTGATCCAAGTTTCTCCCCTTTGAAAAATATAGGTTCAGTTATGTGAAAGAACCCATTCTTATAAATGCTTTTACCATTTGAGTCTGATTCAGTTATTTTTATATTCAGGGATGTATCTTTATATGAAGCAAATAAATTACCATCTTTATCAAAAACGTAACCTGCCTCTACAGATTCAAGTATTCCAAGTCTGCTTAAAACCTCTACAGCCTGTTTTTTATCTCCGAAATATAGAGGCACTATGCAATAGTCCCCAACCAGACGAGTATTGATATCCAGGCTGGTAGTAAGCAAATTCCGGGTTCTGTTGAACTCCCTGCTTGCCAATACAGCAAAAGCAACAAGAACAACACTGATGGCGACCATCAGAATAACCACTATCAGCTTATTCCTTATAGAGAGATTTAATAAAAGCCTTCTTATCATTTTTCTATAATTATTGCTGAGTTAAGAAGCAGGCTGCTCATTTTTAAACCTGAGACATCAAGTACACTCTTGTTAATCTCATATTTTACATAATTATCAACAACTATCATATTGAGAAGAACACCTTTGCTGCAATAGCCCTTTGTGTCACTAATGGTCATCACAGGCTTTCCCTTAGTGTATTGGAGAACCTTAGCCAGGGTCTCCTCGCTTATTGTACTGGAAATAAATAGGATATTACACCCCTCTATCTCTTGAACAGAGGCTATGTTAACTATTGAGACATCCTTATTTTTGGTTTTAGCAAATATTTCCCTTAGAGCCGGTTCAATCCTGCTTTTACCAAGTATCGCTATTTTCATCACCTTGTTGCCTCCTTGAGCTGAAGCGGGCCACTCAACAAAATGGGTGAATTTTTCTATAAAACCGGCTTTGATAAGATGTTCCGGTGCCTGTCCCATCATATGTGAAGGAAACAAGCTCCCGGAGAATAAAAACAATCCAAGACAGACAAATCTTATATATCTGTTAATAAACACCATAAGCTATTTTATAATCTTATCAAACACTTTGTCAAAATGGTAAGTCAAACTTATCTTAAAACATCTCTGTGGTTGTCTGTATCTGCTCACCGGAAGATTAGAAGAGTGATAATACTCTTTATTAAAAATATTTTCAGCCTTAAACTGTATATCAAAACCATGAAGGTTGAAATATGATATACAACCATTAAAAACCGTAGCTGCTTCTATTTTCCGGTCTCCTGTATTAGGAATAATGTGATGGTTTGTCCGTTCGCCTGTGTAATTTGCCCGAAGGTTTATCTTTAAATGATTGTCATAATTATAGGTCACTCCAAGGTTTGCCATATGGGGAGATATCTCTGGTGTCTGGAGATCATTCTGCTCAAATGAACCGTTGTATGTATAGTTTGCTGTAAGTAACAATTTGTCGAGAACATAATTGCCGTATATCTCAACTCCGTTTGTAAGTAGTTCATCTTCATTAATCCACCTCTCTTCCGTCCCTATAATCTCCTTGGTAAGCTTTTTATTTATAAAATTGCGATATATTGAGAGTCCTGTCGTAAAATTATCTGCAAGTTTATATGTCAGAGAGATCTCTACTGATTCCATCTTTTCCGGCTTAAGATTGCTATTTCCCAGTCCATAGGTATAATCCCATGGCTTGGGAGCTCTGAATGCCATGTTATACATCAGCTTTGCAGAGAGCTTATCTTTATTGTAAACAAGCGCCGTCCTGGGGGTTAATACCTCTCCGTAATAGCTGGAAAAATCATGTCTTAAACCGGCTATCAATGACAAATTGCTTAATACCTTGACATTAGCCTGCAGATAAAAGCTGAAAAGCTGATTGGATAGCATCTCTGGCCGTAGCGGAGTTTCTGCTTCTATATACTGAGAGTTGCTGTAACCAAATGAAAATTTTTCCGCAACATTTTCTGTCTCTCCGACCACCCCTCCTGAGATCATTATCCAGTCAAAAGGCTTATAACCTAAATGTACTTCAGCTCCTGCAAGGTTATTCGGTCTATAATAACGCACCTGGCTTCCCGGGTAGTCAAATGTAGCTTTACGGATATCTCCTACTGTGCTGGGTCTTACTGTGGCATCCCTGTAGTATACACTGGCATTCATGCTCCATTTTCTGAGGAATTCTCTCTCATATTTTATATAACTATTCAAGAGAGAGAGATTCCATGATGTGTTTCTGTCAAGAAAACCTGTTGCATATGTATTGTATGATGTCGATCTTGATGTTCTCTTATCTTGATAAATAACACCGGCAGTGAATCTGTCATATTGAAATTTGGCAGAGAAGGAGATGTCATTTTCAAAATTCTCCATGATAGATGACCAGTTATCATCTCCTGCCTCTCCTCTCAGATCAGCTTTCTCTGTAGTTTTATACATCCCGGAAATTGAAAATCCGGCCTTTTTATCGGGAGAATAGTCCCTGACGCTAAAATCGGCCATAGCAGTGTTAAAAGTTCCACCCAGGACTGAAACATGCCCCTTGTCCGCATTTTTAACCTTTTTTGTAATAACGTTTATTATGCCCGAAACAGCATTTGTTCCATACATAGCCGATGCAGGACCGTAAACCACCTCAATTCTCTCCACATCCGAGAGAATAAACTGCCCTCCTGCATAAAATCCCCCGGAATTGATCTCATTAATCTGAATTCCATCCACAAGAAGGAGTATTAAATTGTTCTGGCTAGGTGCACCTCGCATAAATATATAACTGTTGTATCCGAGAATATTACGAAACTGAAAACCCGGAAGATCAGAAAGTGCCTCCTCAAGGGTAAAATAACCGCGCGTCCTGATCTGTTCAGCTGTTACTATGTGGACATTGGCCGCAACATCTCTTATTGATTGACTCATCTTTGAAGCTGTAATGACTTTCGCATTCATCAGATCTGTGAATGACATATTCAGTATATCCTCAACCTGAAGGGTATCTGTCTTTTGACCAGACATAGGTATAGAAAAGAATAAAGCTTGAATGAATATTATTGAGAACAATAGCCTTTTCATAATTGTTATATTTAATGAAACTGGTGCTAATGTCACATGAGCATTGGGGCAGGCTCTACACAAATATAATAAAATAAATGTGTTATTTCAATGATTGATAGATATTTTGCGGCATTATTATTGAAAGCAAAATATTAATTTGACTCCTTTATACAACTAAAATTAAAATAATATGGAAATGATTGAAGGTTTTCTCTATAAATCAAGAGATTATAGAACAATTGAGTTATGGAAAGATGTAAAAGAGAGTGATTGGAATAATCCATTATGGCAACTAAAGAATTCTATAAAAAGCACGGAAGAGCTGTCAAAAGTCATCAAAATCAATGTCTTCCAGAAATCTGAAATAGAAAGAGTCATATCCACTCTCAAAAGTGAGGGCAAGGAACCTCTAAGAATTACTCCATATTATGCCACTTTGATGCAGGAGAATCCTTTTCGTCCTTCAATGTCCAAGGGAGAAAAAGCGGAGAGACGTTTAGATCCCATTTTCTGGCAAAGTGTACCTACACCGGCAAACTTGCTTTTCCCTAACACAGGATTGGAAGGAGCAATGTCAGAAGGAACCAGGTCATACGGTGCCGCATATCAACGCTATCCAAACAGAGTTGCACTTTTTGTCGCAGAGAATACCAGTTGCGCATCATACTGTGTACACTGCCAAAGGGCTAAATCACTTGACGGTACGGTAGAGGTCAGCAAGGAAGAGATTGATAAAGGGCTGTTCTATATAGGTTATAATAAAAATATAAACGAAGTGCTTGTGACCGGAGGAGATGCCCTCATGATAAGCCACACAAGGTTAAAGTACATTCTGGAGGAGTTGAGCAGGATACCTCATCTGAGGGTAATCAGAATAGCTACCCGGGTACCGGTTGTACTACCTATGGCAATCACAGATGAATTACTCACACTTATTGAACTATCTGCAAACAGGCATACTAAAGGTGTTGCCAAGTATGTCTATTTCATGACCCACATCAATCATTATCAAGAGATCACAAAAGAACTCGCAGAGGCTGTCGGCAAAATCCGCAAACATGGTTTCACGATAAGAAATCAGACTGTACTACTAAATCATGTAAACGACTACTACAAGACTTTAGCAGAAACATTCAGGAGGATGTTCTGGATAGGAGTCCACCCCTATTACCTTCTCCAGTGTCATAAAGAGAGGGGAATTGTACATTTCATAACTCCAATACAGATTGGAAAAATTTATATGAAAAACCTTCAGGGATGGATGTCCGGTGTGACAGTACCCAGGTATGCCGCCAATGTTGAAGGAGGCGGAGGAAAAGTTGTATTAATGCCGTCAGGGCATGACACACTTAACTCAGAGTCAAGAATTGATGAGAAGATCTCTGAAAGTTTTGCTACAGTTTATACATGGGATGACCGTGAGTTGCACAGATATGAGGCTTTGGGCCGGGCTACACGTGAAGAGTTCACGGAAGGAGTAAGTATAATGGACCGCTTTATCGGGAGAAAAGGTGTTTTCTTGCCAAAACTCATTATTGTTGATAAAGACGGAAATCATATTGAGACAACCAATAGAACAAAACTTCCCTCTCTGGAAAAAATGAAGAAGGCTGAGTTACTCGACTATGCAGTTGATAATAATGGTATGCCTGTTACAAATCCTGCTTCTATTAAGGAAAAACTTGACGTAGAATATAAAAAGTCTAAATTTGTCCGGACAAGGGGAAACTCCTGATTTAAACTATTTAACAATATGGAAGGACAAATGTTGCGGGATCCAATGATACCGCCATCAGAACAACTTTTGAGCGAGATCATGGGAAAGAGTTACAGTTCATATTCTGAACTAATCAGAAGATATGCAGAGAGCGAGTACAACCTTCAGCCACAATGGTGTTATTACAATGACGGTAAAGCTTGGCTATGCAAAGTTGTATATAAAAGCAAGACTGTTTTCTGGCTATCAATCTGGGAAGGCTATTTCAAGACCAGTTTCTTTTTCAGAGATAGAGATTGCTCCGGTGTACTAGAGCTGGACATTGACGAATCATACAAACAACAGATTGAGTCTTCACAGACATTCGGGAAACTCCATCCGGTAGTGCTTGAGATAAGAGATCATAGTCAACTTGAAGACCTGGCAAAACTGATCAGGTATAAAAAGGGACTTAAATAATAAAACCCTGTCTGAATTTTTCTTGTACGAATCTATATAAAAAGTCAACTGTCTCATCAACTCCTAAGACTGAAGAGTTGATACAGAGATCGTAGGAATCAGCCTTGCCCCAAATTTTATTGCTGTAGAAATTGTAGTAGGCTGCCCTTTTTTTGTCTGTCTTTTCAATTAATGAACGAGCCTCATTATCTGAAAGGTCGTTATGTTCCATAACTCTTCTGATTCTATCTTCAATATTGGCAGAGATGAAAATAGAGACAACCCCCGAATAATCTTTGAGGATATAATCTGCACATCTTCCCACAAAAACAGAGGATTCCTTCTCCGCAATCTCTCTTATGACATCACTCTGTATCTTGAAGAGAGCATCATTTCTAAGGCAATTGTCAGACATATAGAATATCCCGTCAAACATTGTATGATTGATTCTTTCATCCGCCTTTTCAAACACATCACTACTCAATCCGCTCTCTGCAGAGGCCAGTTTAATAAGTTCCTTATCAAAGAAAGAGTAACCAAGCCTTGAGGCAAGCCTCTCTCCTATCTCATGACCACCGCTTCCAAGCTGACGGCCGATACATATGACATGATTATTCTCCATTTTATTTAGCGGTTTTAGTTACTCTGTAATGTTGAAAAAGTAAGTATGCTGTTATTATGCTAGCTAAAATATCTGCAACCGGAAGGCTGTACCAGACACCATTCACTCCGAAGAAGCTAGGTAATATCAGTAAAGATGGCAGCAAGAAGAGAACCTGTCTCGATAAAGACATAAATATAGCCTTACCCGGAATACCTATACTCTGGAAGAAATTTGATGTTACCATCTGGAAACCTATTATTGGGAAGAATATGAATACAATCCTCATTCCGGGAATAACAAGCTCTATAAGCTCCTTATCTGTTGTAAAGACAGATGCGACAGCCCGTGGGAAAAGTTCGCCGATTAAAAAACCGACAATCATCACCGAAGTTGCAAGTATAATCGTCTGCTTAAGCACTTTATTTACCCTGCCTATCTGTTTTGCTCCATAATTATAACCCGCTATCGGTTGCATACCCATATTCAGGCCCAAAACAATCATTACAAACAGTGCGGCAACCCTGTTAATGATTCCGTACGCACCGACCTGAAGATCGCCGCCATACTTAATCAGCCCCTGGTTAATAATGATTACTATAACGCAAGATGCAGCATTCATCAGAAATGGAGCAAGACCGATAGAGAGAGAATCTTTAACAATCTTCTTCCTCAGTCTGAACATCCCTTTCTGAAAGTGTATGAGATTCTTCTTATTGTTGAACATTTTCAACTGCCAGATAAGCATGGATGTCTGAGCTATAACTGTAGCCAGTGCTGCTCCCTTTATGCCCCAGCCGGCTACATATATGAATATCGGAGCAAGAATTATATTTATTATTACAGATAATATTGTCGTATACATGGACTTTGCCGGGTATCCTGATGAGCGGAGCAGTGCGTTCAGCCCGAAATACATATGAGTCACCACATTACCAATAGATATAACAATCATATACTCTCTTGCATACGAAATCGTATCCTTACTGGCCCCAAAAAAGTAAAGAATAGGATCCAAAAATGAGAGGACAAAAATAGAATAAGTCACTCCTATTATTATATTCATTGTGAAGACATTGCCCAGTATGGCATTGGCAGATGAATAATCCTTCTGTCCCAGCCTTAATGACATCAAGGCAGCAGCCCCGGCTCCCACAAGAGATCCGAATGCGGCACTGAGATTCATTAAAGGAAATGTTATGGCAAGCCCTGAAATGGCAAGAGGACCAACCCCCTGACCAATAAATATACTATCAATAATGTTGTAGAGAGATGATGCGGTCATAGCTATGACCGAAGGAATTGCATACTGCAGGAGCAGTTTCCATATCCTCTCCGAACCCAACGTCGTCGGTGCTCCTTTTGTCTCCATATTGTCAAGATTTAACAGATGCAAAGGTACAAAATGAGAAGTTAGATTTCTTGTTGTTTTGGCAATTAATTTGAATTTTAGCATTAACTTTATAGAAATAAGGAAAATTATTAATCTATTTTCCTTACTTTTGCCAAATTTTAAAAAAAGGTAACTATGGCACAGATCGCAAATGATATCTCAAGGACATTCAACGAGTACCTCCTGATTCCCGGGTTGACAACCAAGAGCTGCACACCGGATAAAATCAGCCTAAAGACTCCTTTGACAAAATTCTCCAAAGGATCCAAATCAGATTTAACTCTAAATATCCCTTTTGTGTCAGCGATAATGCAGTCTGTGTCTGACGACAAAATGGCAATTGCACTGGCAAGGAACGGTGGCCTCTCATTCATCTTCGGTTCACAATCCATTAAAGACCAGGCTGATATGGTACGCAGGGTGAAGAAATATAAGGCCGGTTTTGTGGTCAGTGATGCCAACCTTACTCCCGAGCATACTCTTCAGGATGTGATAGACCTCAAACTGGCAAATGGTTTTTCAACCATAGGCATTACAGATGACGGGTCATCCAACGGAGTGCTTCTGGGCTTGGTCACCAGCCGTGACTACAGACCGGGAGTAGATAGTCCCGAAAAGAAGATAAAGGACTTTATGACCCCTTTTTCAAAACTAATTACCGGAAAATACGGAATAACCCTTGACGAGGCAAACGACATTATCTGGGACAACAAAATAAACGCCCTGCCGATAATAGACAAACAGCAAAGGCTTAAATACTTTGTGTTCAGGAAAGATTACGAGAACCACAAGAACAATCCGCATGAGCTCCTGGATACTCATAAAAGACTTGTAGTCGGGGCCGGTATAAATACAAGGGATTATCTGGAAAGAATACCTAAGTTGGTTGAAGCCGGTGCGGACATTCTATGTATTGACTCTTCAGACGGTTTTTCTGAGTGGCAGATGGAAACCATAAAATTTGTCCGTGACAATTATGGCGATAAAGTTAAGATCGGAGCAGGCAATGTTGTTGATAAAGAAGGCTTTCTCTACCTTGCCAATGCAGGTGCCGACTTTGTTAAGGTTGGAATCGGAGGCGGTTCAATATGTATAACAAGGGAACAGAAAGGTATCGGACGCGGTCAGGCAACAGCACTGATTGAGGTTGCGCAGGCCAGAGATGAGTATTTCGAAAAGAGCGGCCAATACATCCCTATTTGTTCAGATGGTGGTATCGTTCAGGACTATCATATGGTTCTAGCCCTTGCCATGGGTGCCGATTTTATTATGATGGGAAGATATTTTGCAAGGTTTGACGAAAGTCCTACAAAGAAGCTGATGGTTGGCGGAACATATGTTAAGGAATATTGGGGAGAAGGTTCAAACAGGGCAAGGAACTGGCAGCGATATGATATGGGAGGTGTCGATTCTCTTAAGTTTGAAGAGGGAGTGGACAGTTATGTACCATATGCCGGCAAGCTCAGAGACAATCTTGACATAACTCTGGGCAAAATCAAGTCTACAATGTGCAGCTGCGGAGCATTAAGCATCGAGGAACTCAAGAGAATAGCCAAGATTACATTGGTTTCGTCTACAAGTATTATTGAAGGTGGTGCACATGATGTCATTCTGAAAGACACCAAAAGCAATAGTCAATAATTATCAAGGCCTTACACCGGAAAACTGACAGACAAAATTTAAAGAGTGCCAAAATGGCACTCTTTTTTATTGCCTCGTTATATCACATACACGCTTGATTATCAACGCTCAAACTTTTCAAAATATCCTTCTGGCACTTATTTTGAAATTTATTCCTGTGAAAACAATTTCTAACTAAAAGCATGGAGGATAAAATTATGTCACTAGTTAAATTTTCTAATCAATATCCAAGTTTGTTCGACCGCTTTTTTGACAACGATTTGTTTGACTGGTCGAACAGGAATTTCTCACTTACAAATACAACCTTGCCATCCGTAAACATCCTGGAAGATGAGAACGGGTTTGAAGTGGAGATGGCTGCACCAAGTCTGGAAAAGGGAGACTTCAAGATTGAACTCAACAACAACATCCTGACAATATCATCTGAAAAGAAACTTGAGAACGAGACCAAAGAGGGTCAGAGATATACCAGGAGGGAGTTCAGCTATCAGTCTTTCTGCAGGTCTTTCACCTTGCCTGACACTGCAGAAAGTGATAATATCTCAGCAAAGTACGAGAATGGTGTGCTTAAAGTCTCTATTCCAAAGAAGGAGGAGGCTAAGCCAAGACCAATGAGACAAATTGAGATCCAATAAAAGTCTTGCGCTATGAATAAGTCAGTTATATCACTTTTCTGTCTTATGATTGTCACAGCCGGCGTTTTCGGCCAAACCGGAAGGATTGGCCAGCCGGCTTCTTCAAAACAACCAAAAGCAAATATAAAGGTTAACAAAGAGTATGACAAGAACGGCAATCTGATAAGATATGACTCTACTTACACTTATGTCTTTATAGGCACTGATTCTCTGATAAAGGATTCTTTCTTAAAGGAGTTTGAAGAGCGGTTTGACTCTTTCTTCCCCTCTTCACGTTCCCTGTTTTTTAATGATTTTTTTGTCAATGATTCATCCATAATCAGGTATAACGAGTATATGAAGAAACTTGACAAGTTATACAGAGAGATAGATTCTGTAAGACATGAGTATTTTTATGAGCAGTACAATAAAAAAAGATAATCACTCAATGTAAGTATCTGAAAGGTATCCGGTCTAAACCAGATACCTTTTTTATTTCATTGTATTAATAGAATTTAATCCAGTTCAAGTAGTTTCTCGCAAAGCTTTCCGGCTATAAAGGCAGATAGTTTTTTGTGCATGATGTCTACACTGCCATAACAGACTATCGGTAATGTCCATTCAAGCATTGCTATGTAATATTGGACAATAGACTTGTTTTCGGAGAGTGAACGGTTTGCATATTCTCTCATTTTGTATGAGAGGTTCACATTTCGTCTGACAATTTCCGGTATTTCTCCTTTCCATGTAAATGAAGGCTTTTTATCTAAAACGCTATGATCGTAGAAGGCTGAAACCATGTCAATAGTTTTCTTGATATTTTTAGGCGTATCCAACAATGCACTCTCTATCATAAAAATTGCCTCCAACCTTGCAAAGTCGGAAACTACGGCTCTGGGTCTTGTTTCGGAAAAGTCAATTAGATATACATTCATATCCTTGTCCAGCAAGATGTTCTGCATATTGAGATCTCCATGACATACAGAAACATTGTAGTCAACCACTCTCTCCTCCCTCCTCTTATATTCATGCTTTAAAAACCAGTATGGGTTAATTTGCTCAACATCAATCCCGTCAAGAACAATATATTTATCGTCGGCAGATATATCCAGCTCCTTCTCCGCTACCTCACATAGATTTGGGAAGAATGTGAGCCTTGGGTCGTGCTCTTTATATTGCTGAATCTCTTTTTTAACCGGTTGTCCATACCAAGGATTGAGGATTTTAAGGAAAATCTTATCAAACAAATTTTCAAGTTGTTCAATCGGCATTGTATTGAAATAGTGTGTCAGCCACTCCAGTTTAGTGCCCTCACCTCCAATTCCGACAAAGTTATACCTGAGAGCTCCTTTATCACAAAAGTTAACGGTTCCCAGCACCATTGCACTATTATTCATAATGTACGGAAGGGAGTAATTGGTACATCGCTCTGCCTCCCTGGAAATAATATCCCTGCCGGCAATTTTCAGCACTGTAGGCCTCATTTTGCGACCCTCTTTGTCATATGAATCCACCTGAAAAGTCTCTGCAGAATATCCACCATGTAGCATTTTAACAACTATTCTGGCCGAATCATCGTAGAGCTTTCTGGAGAGATATCTTTTATAAGGCTGCATTTCCAAACCTTCAGAACACTCCACCTTTACTCTCTCGCTATCAGGAGAAATCCATCCTTCAGAGCAGAATATCCACATTAACGGATTATTGAGAACAGGAGCAACATCTGTAGGTGTGACAGATACAATATTGTCAATTGTAAGGTTGAGAGAGGCAAAAGAGAGGAAGGATTCCTCATTTTCCGGTTTGTAAATATTCATCAAAGAGAATCTGGCACCATAAATTGTTGTAGGGAATATCCCGTTTGCAGCATTCTCTGTTTTGAAAATCAAGGTTAAAGAGGGGGCTGTCTGATTGAAGTCAGCTATTGCAACAGCCCGTAGATTGTCCGGACAGGTTTTATCGGCAATGTGCATTAGCGCCTCTTTTAAATTTGTCATTGTCACGTTTTCAGGAGATATCACCCTGACTCTGCATGTTGCCTCGCCTTTCAAAGAGAAGGCCCTATCTATATACAAAGCACCCTTTGATGGTTCACTAACCACTCTGAAATCAGCAGGAATTGTTGTATTAAAAGGAATGAATCCGCAGCAATTTCCAATCAAAACAAAAATGCCCCTGTCGTCAGGTGAGTCATCTGTAGATTCCGCAGGAGAACCGACTCCTGATGCTATTACCAACTCATCATATCCGACAATGTCAGGATCATACCACATAAATGAACGCATCCCCGGGTCAGCAAGACACTCAACGAGATATGTAACACCACCAAATTGTAATTCGTGGTTTTTTATCTTCTCTTCACTCATCAAGGCTATCCTCTTTCTTGCAACATCCTCATTTTTAGCTACCTGCAGCACGGGAATCAGTCCGGCCATCTCAAGCACCATATACACCTCAGGTGAAAGATCTGATAAAAAAAGTCCGCCTCCTTTGGTTGTAAGACTTTTTGTAGCCATGATCAAAAGACGGATTCCGCTACTTGCCAAATAAGTGCATTTGGAAAAGTTAATAATGATATAGTTCTGACTATCAAGAAAAGAAGAAAGAGTCGATTCGAAGCTTTTACTGTTAATTGTGTCCAGACGGCCCTCAGGAACAAGAGTTACCAGAGACTCAGTGCTTGAAGTTGTAATGTTGAACATAATGCGGGTAATAAAAAAGTGACTAAAATTAAATAGAATTATTGAACAAATCACTCAATTTTAACATAAATAAACATTTAATCAGAGATTGAATGTCAATAAAAGGTTTTTAATTTTGTAAACTGGAATTAAGACGTTCCCTTTATGAGAAAATTTATATTTTTTATTATGATTTCAACAGTACTGACATCCTGTAATTCAAACACGGATAGTGTTAAGAAAAAGGTTATCGAAGGTTATGTCGAGGTAACCGGAGGTAAAATCTGGTACAAAATTGTAGGAGCAGATAAGAAAGGGGCACCCCTTCTCGTTGTTCACGGTGGTCCGGGTGCACCACACGACTACCTGGAGCCTCTCGAAGCACTTGCAGATGAAAGACCGGTCATTTTTTACGATCAGCTCGGCTGCGGTAATTCTGACCATCCTACAGATACTCTCCTATGGAAAGTTGAAAGATTTGTTGAAGAGATAAAATTATTAAGAGAGGAGTTAAAACTTGAAAGGTTCCATCTTCTGGGCCAATCCTGGGGTGCAATGCTTGCCACAGAATACCTTCTGAGAGAAAATCCCCGGGGGATACTCAGTTTAACATTGTCAGGACCGCTTCTCAGCTCTCCGAGATGGATTGAAGACCAGAACAGGTTGGTCACTCTCCTGCCGGAAAATATTCAGAAAACGATAAAGAAATGCGAGCAAAACGGGGATTTTTCTTCACAAGAGTATCAGAACGCAGTTCAGGAGTACTATAAAATACATCTCTGCCGTATGGATCCTCTGCCGGAGCCTCTTAACCGCACCAACAGTAAAATGGCTGTTAATATCTATCTATATATGTGGGGTCCGAGCGAGTTCACAGCTACCGGGACATTGAAGAGTGCCGATCTTACAGGTGAGCTCCACAAAGTAAAGGTACCTGTGCTTTTTACTTGCGGTGAGTTTGATGAAGCAACACCTGAAAGCGTCAGATATTTTCAATCAAGAATTCCAGGTTCAAAGCTACATATAATGAAAGGGTGCTCACACTCCCATCATTTAGAGAATCCTGATGAATATACCGAGGTAACAGGCAGATTCATTAAAAGTAACGAGTAGAGAGATTCACCATTTTTTTATATATTTACAATCAGTGAAAAAAAATGATTGAAAAAAACTGATTGAAAAAAACTGCATATATAATTGAATTGTTCTGTTGCATAATGCTTCTGGCAAACCTGCCAGTTGCAGTGTGTTTGAATGCACAGCCAAAAAGCGACAGAGAGATTAATGCAATTAAGATACCTAAAAAGGATTCTACAGGGAGGATTGTGCTGCAACACAAGATTCTTCCCGCCAGCATATCAACACAGAAGACACCAAAAGACAGCCTCTCCATTACTAAGAAGCTCATTTCGCTGACAATACAGCATTTGGAGAAGGGAGAGTCTGCCAGGGCACTCTACACAATACACGAAGCACTTTCCAATTGCCCGAAAGGTGAGGCCCGCACAAATGCAATCGCCACTGGATACTATGCGATGATACAAATCAAAACCGGATGTCATACCAAGTCTGTGAACAGTCTTAATACATGTGACTCTCTGTTCAGGAAACTGGGTGATATAAATCTTCTCGCATTTCATTATAACAATCTTGGTCTTTTCTACCAGAAATTTCACACACAAGAGAAAGCGGTAAAATATTTCCGCAGAGCTTTGGCTTTCAGCAGGGCAATTGAGGATGATTCTCATATAACTGCAACAGCACTTAATAATCTCGCAATTGGTGAAGGTGACACTAAACTCAAGATAAGCTACCTTAAAGAGGCAATTTCAATAAACCAAAAGGGAGGAAGTCAACTATCTCTTGCAGAAAACTACAACAATCTCGCTTATCAATATATTGTCATTGGTAATTACAAAATTGGCCATACTTATTTGGACTCCGCACTAACCATCGGAAAGAGCTTGAATGCACAGGAGGTTCTTTTCAACAACTATGACCTTCGGTCAATTATATATGCAAAGGAGGGAAACTATAAATCTGCCTACGAAGAGACAAAAAAAAGGCAACTTGCTCAGAAAATCATATCTGACGGACAGAGTATAAGCGATATTGAAGAGATGATCACTAACCGCATCCTCTCAAGAAAAGAGTATGAGATAAACCTGCAAAAGAAGGAGAATGACATAAAACGGCTGAATCTCACGCTTGTAATCTTAATTTCCACTTTTATCATTACAATACTTGTTTTACTGTATATATACTTTTTCATCAGTAACAAGAGACGGATGCAAAACCTGGAACTCAAGCAGGCCTCTTCCGAAAGGGATGTCAAATACACCCAGGCTGAACTGCTTAACCTGGCAACTTATATCAATAGCAGGAATGACATTCTTTGTAACATACAGGAATCACTGAGCAAGGCCCAGAAAATGGATGCAAAGGATGTTTATTCGGAGTTGAGAAGGATGAATCTATATATTAGGAACTTGCAGACAAAGAATGAGGATGTTGAGTCTGTTATGAGCCGGATTGGAAAAATAAATAAAGATTTCATTGACAGATTGTCAACCGAACATCCCGACCTGACCAAGAATGATAAGAATGTGGCCCTTTTACTCAGGGCCGGCCTCTCCACAAAACAGATTTCAACACTTATGGATTGTTCTCCAAAAAGTGTAAATATGGCTCGTTATCGTATGAGGCAACACCTCAATATCGATAGCGACACTAATCTGACATCGTATTTAAAATCTTTCTGATTGTAGATATTATATTTATTATACTTATCTAATAATAAGCCACATAAAATTATATATTGTAGATATTTTTCTACTCGATTATGCTATTTTGTAGACATTTTTTAGTTCATGAAAAGTGTTTTCTATTTTCTCTTTATGCAAATTTGAATAGAAAAACAAATCACAAACCAAAACTAATAATTATGAAAAAGCCCCGAATCCAAAAAAGATTGCTAGTCGGACTCGTTTCGACCGCAATGTTGATTATCGTGGGATCATGCCAGAAAAACCAAATCCCTTATGAGGACGTCTCCGGCATACTCACATGTAGGTTCCAGCTTCCAGACGGCAGAGTTTTCGACTGCTCTGTCAATCAGGTTGAAAAATCTATCCAGAACAATCAGGATAGCATCCTTTACGGTACACCGGCGCTAACTATGTCTCGAATCAAACCTGTCTTTACAACTACGATTGGGGCAAAAGTATTTGTCAACGGGGAAGAGATCATCAGTGGCGAGAGTGAAGTTGATTTGAGCAAACCTTTGAAAATAACAACTCAATACAACAATGCCCAACGTGAATACTCAGTGACTGCATTTATAGAAAAGAGTGATCACAGCCAGATATCAGGTGCAAAAGTCAACACAGATATGAGGATGACCGGACTGCCAACATTCAGCTCATACAGTACTGCCTGGTTTAACAACAAACTCTATATCCTTGGTTCATACTACCCCAACGGGACGGCTTCAACAGGAACAGCTTACTATGAGCTATACTCATCTGAGGATGGTGGATTGTGGACAAAAGTTCAGACAAATCCGGCTGTAATTGGAGGTTTTGGAGCAGAGTTGGCGGTGTTGAACGGAAAGCTATATGCCATAGGCGGAGTAAGATTATTCGGTAAAGATATCAATGGAACACCTCCGGAAACCTCATCAATGAGTGTCTGGAGAATGTTATCCACAACAAACGGAACGGACTGGACCGACTGCACCACAGGACAAGTCGGCAATCCTCTTGGAAGACCATTTCCTCAAGTGGTTACACACAACGGAATGTTATTCGTCAGAAGGGGAAAGATGTATGGATACGGCATGTGGCAACCATTCAATCAAGTATTTATATACCGTTCTTCAGACGGAACCAATTGGACGACTATTACTCCGAATCCTACTACAGTTACAAACAGGAATGAAGATGCCATGTACTCATTTAGTGGAAAACTTTGGATATCCGGCGGATACACAAGTTACTTGTCAGAAAGCAATGTAAAAGGAGATATTTACTCCTCATCAGACAATGGTGCAACCTGGGTTACAGAAACATCGTCAGGAGAGGATCTGAAAAGATTCGGACATAAAGTAGTTACCTACAATGGCAAACTCTATATGATAGGTGGGGAGAAAATTGTTGGGAGCACAAGAATAGGGCTCACAAAAGTACTCTCTTCAACCGATGGTAAGAACTGGACAGCTTTGCCAGCGGAACAACAGCTTCCGGCTGCGTTCTCAACCAGAATATATGCTAATGTCTTAAACGGTACAGGCGACCTCATCTGGATTATCGGAGGCTATGCCAACTCTGCAGGAAACTATTCTATCAGTGGCATAGCTATGGATATGAGATATGATGTCTGGACAAAACGTCTAAAATAACTGACCACCAAATCAAATTGAAGAAACATGAAAAAGATAATAGCATTATTCTGCCTGATTGCGATATCAGTTGTATTGCATGGACAGGTAAAGATGACACTCAGCGGGACTGTGAAGGATGTTGAAGGTAAGGCTATCCCGGGAACTCACGTTCAGGTCAAGGGAACGAATGTCGCAACAGAGACTAATATAGACGGTAATTTTACTATACAGATTCACAAAGGAGGTACATTAAAGTTCACCTTTATAGGATACAAATCTATTGAACTACCTATTAACAAACCTGATCACGTGTATGTAATTCTTGAAGAGGATAAGATGGCTCTGATGGAATTGGTATTTACAGGTTATTCAACTCAGGAAAGGAGAGATATTACAGGCTCAGTGACAACTGTAAGACCCGCAGAGGTAACAAACGCCCTATCAATAGACAAAATGCTTGCGGGACAGGCTGCCGGTGTATATATGTCAACCTCTTCAGGAGCGCTGGGAGCAGCCAATGTACTAACCATAAGGGGTATAAGCACAATCATGGGTGATAACAACCCTTTATATGTCATTGATGGTGTTCCTATCTATGGTACCAGCAGAGAGAATAACCTGACCTCAACTTCGGGAGGATCCATTCCGGCTATAGCAATGGGTGGGACAAATGTTTCAAGTTCTATTACAAACAATCCGGACCTGACTTATTCATTTGAAAAGAACCCCCTTACTTCTCTAAATCCGGATGATATCGAATCAATTGAGATTCTTAAGGATGCATTTGCGACTGCAATTTACGGATCGAGAGGCGCAGCAGGAGTTATATTGATTACAACAAAAAAAGGACTCAGGGACAGAACAAAAATTGATGTAAGTTTCAGCACATCTATTGAGGACCCTATGGGGAAACTTAATCTGCTCAACGGCAATGAGTACAATCTTATTTATTCGATGTACTACCCCAATACTCCGTTCACATCACAGTACAACACAGACTGGATTGGTGCTGTTACCCGGACAGCCATAAGTACAAACACTTCGGCTTCGGTATCGGGAGGAACAGAAAAGACCAACTATTTTGTGAGCGCCTCGCTGAGCAACAATCAATCATATATAATTAACAATGATCTGCAGAGGTTCTCAGTCAGGGTAAACCTTGATTCCAAGCTTAACAAGATCACCACAATCGGAACCAACATATCACTCTCTCAGGTGGATAACAACGCTCTGCAGGCTCAGACCATATATGCACTTGCAGCAAAGAAGGCTCCAAACGTGCCTATTTATAAAGATAACGGAGACTACTTCTATGGACAGGGTACAAATCCTTATGGATATGCAGAAGCATACAACCCTGTAGCAACAGCATATAACAACAAAATGAACTCTCTCGACAATAGAGTGACCGGTAATATATTCCTTGAACTGAAACCTACCAGGTGGATGACACTGAGATCCGATATCGGTACAGACATGTACAACACAAAGACAGCTGTAAGGAAATCCGATGTTCCTCTCAGCGAAGTTGTGAGCAAGAATCAGGCTCAGGAGACTGTCTCTATGAGCTCCAAGTTTGTTGTGAATAATACTCTCAACATAAACAAGGAGTTTGGCAGACACTTCATACAAGGAATTGTAGGCCAGAGCTATGAAACTTCGAAAGTCTATGCAAACTCGATTTCAGGAAGGAATTTCTTCAGTCAGTATCTGGTCGGAGTCGGTTCAGCACAGACCAAAAGTGTTTCCGGCGGCGGAGAAGTGAAATCTGCACTCCTTTCAGGCTTTGCCAGACTTAACTATCAGTTTATGAGAAAATATATGGCCGGATTGACATATCGTATAGACGGCTCATCAAAATACAACAGGGACAACAGATATATAAATACACCATCAGTATCTCTCGGATGGAGACTCAGTGAAGAGAAATTCATAAAAGACCATCTGAAATGGATTGATGATCTCAAACTCAGAGGGTCTGTCGGTTGGTCAAGCAAAGATGCAAATTCGGATTATTATGGAGCCCAGGCGGAATATAGACTGATCACCGGAACAAATTACGGTGGGTATTCATATCTGAGTATGTCTCAGCCGGGAAATACAAATCTCGGATGGGAAAAGACAGTGACTTATGACGTCGGTCTGGACGCAACTTTCCTGGACCGCAGGATTGATATGACATTGGA
This sequence comes from Bacteroidales bacterium, assembly GCA_028690215.1. Classification (GTDB taxonomy): domain Bacteria; phylum Bacteroidota; class Bacteroidia; order Bacteroidales; family UBA932; genus Bact-08. The sequence continues at coordinate 22,206 of JAQVBQ010000014.1, forward strand.
TTACTACTACAAGAAAACCACAGATATGCTGTTCTCCTCAAATGTGCCTGCATATACAGGATACACAAAACAGGACCAGAATATCGGGGATATGTCAAACTCAGGCGTTGAACTGAGACTTACCTCATACAATGTATCCGGAAAGGATTTCCAATGGCTTACAACCTTGACATTCTCAAGAAATACCAATAAGATACTGAAACTCAACTTTGAGGGCAACCAGATTGATGAACTCAACAGCTCCTTCAAATACTACGCAGTAGGTTATCCTGCAGCTCAGTTTTATCTTTATAAATGGAATGGTGTAAATCCTGAGAATGGTAACCCTCTTTGGATATATAAAGATGGTACTGTAAGTGAAACAGCCCCGGCAGCGGACAACAAAAACTCTGTCTACAATAAGTTTATAATGGGAGATGCAACACCTAACTTTTATGGCGGTTTATCTAACTCCCTAATCTACAAAGGGCTGGAATTGAACTTCCTCTTCACATTCTCATATGGAGGACAGATGATCAACAACACAAAAGCTCAATTGATGACTTACTCGACAAAAGATGCCAATAATCTTGACAAAGACATCCTTAAATTGTGGCAAATATATGGACACAATACAGGTGTTCCTAATTTGAAAAACTCATCAATCACAGGAAGTTACGACTATACTGCCTCTAGTACAACCACAAGATTCCTTGAAGACAACTCATACCTGAGACTTAAGACTCTTGAGCTGGCTTACTCTCTTCCTGAAGTACTCCTTCAGAAATCAAAGATTTTCAAACAAGTGAGAATTTATGCAATAGCAACCAACCTCTTCACCTTTACAAAATATTCGGGGATTGACCCGGAGGTTAGTGCATTCGGTTCATCAGCGACCTCGTCCGGTTATGATAATCTTACAATGCCTCAGACAAGAGCATTCCAATTTGGTATTAAACTAGGTTTCTAAACGACAAAAGTAATGATTATGAAAAATTTAATTAAAACCATATTAGTGATAATCCTTGCGGTTTTTATACAATCTTGCAACCTAGACCTTGCTCCTGAAAACGTCATGGTTGATGAGATAACATACAGGGACTCAAACACAGCAGAAGCGGCTCTTCTTGGAGCATATACAAGGCTTAACGCCAGTATCTCCGGCGCACCTACCGGCGTGAATAATTATGCAAATACCGGCTACTTCATCCTATTTGGCGAGATAGGAACCCCGACTCTATCACTTAGGGAGAATTCGGGATTTGTCAACATGGTTACATCTCAGTACAACAGCTCTGACCATGAAGGTTATATCCAGAGCATGTGGGGTACAACATACAATGCAATAGACTATGCAAATAATGTAATTACCAATATTAATAAATATGGTCATTACAGCACAGCAGCAATGCAAAGGCATATTGCTGAAGCCAAATTCATACGGGCTTATGAATATCTTCTGCTTTTACAGGCCTTCGGAGACGGAGCCCTTACTGGGGATATGAACGGGCTTGGAGTTATTTTACGCCTTACCCCGTATGACGGCTATAATCCAGAGGATATTCAAACCAGAATTACAGTAGGTGAAACTTACAACCAGATTATAACAGATCTTGATGATGCCCTGAAATTCCTGCCGAACGAAAATGCCACAAATCTCACCGCAAGGACAAGGGCATCCAGAACCGCAGCATTTGCACTTCTTTCAAGGGTTTATCTCTATAAAGGAACTTATACAAATAACCAAAGTGAGTTGCAATTGGCTGCAAACTATGCCGATTCAGTCATCAATAATACAAAAGGTTTCACATTCTCAACCTCATATTCGAATCACACCTCATATATGTTTCCTCTCAACGAAACAGGAACAGAGACAAACACCTCAAGTTTCAGTAATGAGGCAATCCTACTTTCACCTTGCTACTCAAGTGCAAATAACTACTCCAACGGTCTGGGCTCTCTTTTTTATAACAAAAGTTCGTTTTATGTTGGTCTTGATTTTGCAGGCATATATGCAAGCGGGGACAGACGAGGGTATATAGATCCTGCTACAGCAGCCTCATTACTCTGGTACGGCAGCACTACATCAAACCCTACAGATCTTACCTCATTCAAGTATAACAACGGCAATGGATTCAACAATGTTATATACTTACGTGTTTCTGAAGCTAAACTCACAAAAGCGGAGGCACTTGCCAGAATTAACGGCATTAACGATGCCTCAATTACTCAGTTGAATGATATAAGAAGACGACCATTTTCAACCAAACCGGCTGCATATACAATGTCAAGCTTTGCCACCCCTCAGGCCCTTATAGACGAGATTTTGCTGGAGAGGATGAAAGAACTTGCATACGAAGGTCACACAAGATGGGATCTTATAAGGACCGGCAGAGCATTGAAAGATCCGTCAGTAAGCAATGACAGAAAAATATTACCAATACCAAACTATGACATCAATATATCCTATGGTGCCATTGTTCAAAACAAAGGATATCGTTAGAAACAAATTACTTTATGAGACTTAAGTTAACCACACTTGTTTTGCTGTTGCCAATAATGGCAGCAGCCCAGAATTTTTCCAATCTTGACTTTGAGCAGGCTAAACAAATAGCTTCGAAAGAGAAGAAGATCATCTTAGTTGATGTTACAAGCCAGAGGATGATGGGAGAGGAAAAACTCAAATCCGAAAAACAACTTGCAGCCAATGTAGAGGTTGCCGGATTCTGCTCTAAAAATCTCATTTCAGTCAGAATGGACATGGGTTCCGAAGCCGGCAAATCCTTTGCACCGCTCCTTCAGATGAATATGTATCCTGCTTATGCCTTTATGATGCCTAACGGTGATTTGCTGGAAATCATCCACCCATCCCGTGTATATAATAATCCCGGACTTTTTCTTGAAAAAGCAAACTCAGCACTCTCCAAAGCCAACAGCAAATGGGCAAACAGCAGGAGTATCGTTTTTCAGGATATTAGTTTTGAGGAGGCTCTGAAACTTTCAAAAAGCAGCGGAAAACCTATATTCATTGATGCCTATACAGATAATTGCCAACCATGCATACGCATGATAAAGGATGTATTTTCCGTAGACAAGGTTGCCGATTATTACAACGAGAATTTTATATGTCTCACCATGAACCTTGGAACCGTTCATACCAATCTTGCAGAGAAATATGGTACAAACGCTTACCCTACATATCTTTTCATTAATGCCGACGAAAAACTGATATACTCAGCCTCCGGCTATACCGAAGCTGATGAATTCATTTCATACGGCAAGAATGCCCTGAACAAGAGCTCTATACAATTCGAAAAAGGGACATGGAAAGATATTGTAACAAAGGCTAAGAGGGAGAACAAACCAATTTTCCTCGATTGTTACACCACTTGGTGCGGCCCGTGCAAGCAGATGAACAACACTGTATTTACCCGTCCGGAAGTTGCTGAATACTTCAACAATAATTTCATCAATGCGAAATTCGACATGGAGAAGGGTGAAGGACTCAAACTTAAAGAGATTTTCGGCATAAATGCATTTCCCACTTATGTTTACATAGATGTCAATGAGGTTGTTTTAAACAAGATTGTAGGCAGCATACCTGCTGAGGAGTTTTTAAAGAAGAGCCGTGAAGGAATGAGCGAAAACGGACTCTCTGCAATGCAGAAAAGATACTCTTCAGGCGAAAGGGAAGAAAGCTTCATACTGCAATATCTCAAAACCCTCGAGATGGCAAATATGATCAAAGATGCCCAGAAAGTCGCTGAAGGTCTCTTTAAATCTACCGACCTGAATAATTTTAAAAGCAAGGAGTATTTTAAACACTTCCTCTCATATATGGAAGATCCCGATTCCGATATTTTCAAGTATGTATATAAAAATCGCAGCGATTTCTATAACATATATCCACGGGATGTTGTTGACAGAAAGCTGAGGAGCATCTGGGAAAATGGAGCTAACAGATATGTACAGGGTTCCGGTGACAATGCAATTGTTGACAAAGAGGGCTTCAAGAAGTATATAAAAAGAATGAAAGACGAAGGAGTCGAAGACTATCAAACCATAGAAGAGAAAGCTAATATTTTCAATGCAATTCAGACACGCAACTGGAAATCCCTGTTATCTCTTGTTGACACCAAGATTAAAAAGACCGGCCTCGCAAATATGTCTGAAACAGAACTACTCGCATGGGGTATGCAAATCGACAGATTGTGTACCGACAAAAAAATCAGGAGCCATGCAGCAGGATGGTACGAAAAATTTATTCCACTTTTCGAAGCAAAGCAAGCTAGAAAAAAGGCTGAAGCAGAGAAGAACGGATATATGCTGGCAATGAGCATGGTAGACTATCACAAAGAGCTCAATCGCATTTATGAATCATTATCTAACAACTAAAAGTATGAAAAGAGAGATAGTATCAATAGCCCTAACAGTAATAAGCCTTCTTTTCTTTATATCATTCACTGAAACGTCATCTGCACAGGAGAAGGTAATCAACATAACCGGCACTGTACAGTTCAATGAACCATTGTTTAAAATGAGCATTTTCAGGCAAGAGGGGAATGAGCGCGTTGCTGTAGCCGAATTTGACATAGATAAGGATAATAAATTTCAATACAAACTTAATGTCGAGAAACCCGGCATATATATCCTCGATTGCAAGAAATGGGAAATGATCCAATTCTGGGCGGAAGATGAGGATATCAATGTTGATTTCAGAGGTAAAGACACAGCAAGAATCAGGATAAAAAATCCTCCGTTTCATTTGATCAAAGGCGGTCCTAAGAACGAGGTAATAAACCACCTTAACTTTATTACCTTCAGGAATTATCAGGGTATGATTGCTCTGTCGAAAATCGGATACGCCACAAAATACCTGAATGACAGCATTAAGAATGAATCAATCAAGGGGTTGTATGACTATTTAAACATTGAGAGGAAGAGTCAGATAAGATACATTGCCAGTCTGTATAGTGACAGGACAAGCGTTATAGCTGCATTGAAATTGCTTGACAAAGAAGAAGACAAAGAATTAATCGACAATATATGTAAATCCCTATTAATGAAATACCCCGGTTACCAACCAGTCCTGAATTACATAAAAGATAGTGAGGAGGAGGCAATAAATGCCGCTAAAATGAGGATAGGATCCAAAGCTCCCTTTTTCGAATGTCCGGATGCAAATGGTAAAATGTATGGACCAGAATCGTTCAAAGGGAAGGTCCTCCTGATTGATTTCTGGGCCTCATGGTGTGGACCTTGCAGGGCAGAGATTCCTCACCTTAAGAAGGTATACGAGAAATATAGCCGGAAAGACGTCGAGTTTCTCAGTGTCTCAATAGATAAAGGCGAGAGTGAATGGAAAAAGGCTCTTTCACAGGAAAACATGCCTTGGACTCAGGTATTGGCTCCAAAATCAGGATCTGAAGTTTCCAGGCTATATCAGTTTTCCGGAATTCCTTTTCTTGTCATAATTGATAAAGAGGGTAAAATTTCATCAAAATTTATAAGAGGTGAAGAGGAGATAACCAAAGCCATTGATAAAGCTCTCGGAAGATAAGAGAAGTTGATCACAATATTGCCAAAAAACGGACTGATGCGGAAGTTTAGTAAATAATTAGAATCTATTGTGATCTGGAGGGGGGACAAAATTTTTGTCCCCCTTTTTTGTAAATAGTCAGTTTTACACTTTATCAAGAGAATTGAAAGCTTCTCCGGGGCACATTTGTTTTTCAGCTTGTTTCCTGAAGTGTTTTTCGGAAAAAGGCTGAGGACCGTTCAACGACCGGAGGGAGGCGTTCCGGAAGCCCCTAAAAACACAAAGAAAAAAGCGTTAAGAAAAACAGCAGTGCCCCGGAGAAGCTTTCAATTTCATAAAGAGTCTTGTTATTACTGATTGCTTTTTGCATTATGGCCGGAAATAACTAATTTCGCATATTATCAAATAAATAGTTAACTATATGTACAGGAAAACTTTAACCTTAATCATTCTGTTAACAATATCCGTTACATCTTATAGTCAAGAGAGTTATTCAGACGAACCGGTGTTGATTGATGAATTTAACTTTCTGCCAAACAGCCGTGGTGAAGTGAAATATATACTATCGGGACCCTGGAAGACAGAAATTGAAAAGATTTGCTCTATTTTATCTACCTGGAAAGGTATTTCTCCACCCAAAGGTTTTGAAGCCCTGTTTTCCGGAATTAGTTCATCGTTTGAACTGACCTTCGCCGCATATATAAAGGAGGATGGACAAAAAATGACTCTCTCAGGGCCTTCCATAACATTTTCCATTAACAATCCGGCCGATGTTTTCGGAATGTCAGTAGTCGACGGCATATACATTAAGCCTGTCGAAAACGGGTATTTTCACGGATTTCCCAAATTCAGCGCAAGCAGGTACGAGACAGTCGTTTTAACTAAGCTTGACACTCCTCTTTTTGTCCCCGTAACAAGGGAGGAGTATCTTAAGGCAATGATTGCCAGAGCTCTGAAAGAGTATCCCGAATCCGAGAAATTGACAGACACCAAAGTTTCCAAGGAGATTGAGGAGATGGAGAGGGTTTACCGTCAGCTCCTCGAAGTGGATAAAGCAGCTGCCGAAGAGGTGAAAAAGGGAATAGAGGAGATGAAAAAAGAGCTGAAAAACATGGTGACAAAAGACGAAGATTATTACCCTGCTCTATTAAAAAAGGAGCTCGACAAAATGGATGAGCAAGAGAGGAGGCTTCCTGCCTACTACTCTCTTTCAGCCATAGATGATAAAATAAGTGTATCCGGACTTGTCAGGGTGAATGACAACAAGAATGCAGACACTTTAGTAAAAGTCAACCCTGCACTTGTGAATATTCTTGGTCAAACAAAAAGCACAAGGCTGCTCACCATACATTTTCAACAGGAGCCGGGTGAAAAGGGCTTCCGTCTGGCAGACAGCAAAATACGGGAATTGATGAATAACGAATCGATCTGGAAAAAGATCTATGAGTCAATAAAATGAACTGGATAATTTTAATAGTGGCCGGACTTTGTGAGACAGGCTTCGCCTTCTGCCTGGGGAAGGCAAAAGAGGCAAGCGGTATGAATGCAGCTTATTGGTACCTTGGTTTTATCATATTTTTAACAATAAGCATGATTCTGTTAGTAAAAGCTGTCCAGGAACTACCCGTTGGTACCGCCTATGCTGTATGGACCGGAATCGGAGCCGTAGGAACAGTCATAGTTGGTATTATGTTCTTCCGTGAACCGGCTGAATTCTGGAGACTTTTCTTTCTGACAACTCTTATTTTATCAATAGTGGGTTTGAAATTTGTCTCAGAATAATACAATCAAGATATAAGATGAAATATATTAAGTACTTATTAGTGTTTCTCGCAATTTCTCTTTTTTCAGGAACACTTACAGCCACTGAAAAGTGGAGAGCAAAATGGATTACTGATCCGAAAGCTCAAAATGCAACAAACACATGGTTATGTTTCCGCAGTGATTTTAAGGTAGAAAATCCACCGGAATCAGCTGTTGCAGAAATCGCCACTGACACAAAATACTGGCTCTGGGTAAACGGAAATCTTGTAGTGTTCGAAGGAGGACTCAAAAGAGGACCTAATCCCGATGATACATATTTTGACGAGGTTGATATTGCCCCGTATTTAAAAAAAGGTAATAATTCAATATCAATACTAACATGGTATTTCGGAAAAGATGGTTTTTCACACAACAGCAGCGGCAAAGCCGGTCTATTGTTCCAGTGCGATGCCCCGGGAGTTGAAATTATAAGCGATAACAGCTGGAGAAGCAAAGTACACCCTGCATACGAAAGTTGTTCCCTTCCATTTCCCAACTTCAGGCTACCGGAACCGAATATAAGATTTGATGCACGGGAAGATATCGGACAATGGCAGGATTCGCTCTACAAGACATCCGGATGGGATAGAGCCAGGGAGCTCGGCTTTCCACCCATGAAACCATGGAACAGACTTGTGCTTAGGCCGATTCCGCAATGGAAAAATTCGGGTCTTGTTGATTATGTTTCCAAACCCTCATTACCATTTGTTGCAACTAAAGACACAGTAATAGTCTGTACCCTTCCTGCAAATATCCACATAACACCCTATCTTAAGGTTGAAGCACCTGCCGGTTGTGTAATAGACCTTCGTACAGACAACTTTTACGGAGGAGGCACTCCGAATAACAGGGCCGAGTATGTTACAAAGGATGGCATACAGGAGTATGAGAGCTTTGGCTGGATTAACGGACATAAGATGTATTACAGGATTCCTAAGGGAGTTAAAGTGATTGATTTAAAATATCGGGAAACGGGCTACAATACAGAGTTTTCAGGAAGCTTCTCATCTTCAGACAATTTTCTAAATAAAATCTGGGAAAAATCGAGAAGGACTCTGTATGTAACCATGAGAGACACATATATGGACTGTCCCGACAGAGAACGGGCACAATGGTGGGGAGATGAAGTCAACGAGGGCGGTGAAGCGTTCTATTCCCTCTCAACTGAAAGCCACAAACTTTTCCGTAAGGGTATGTATGAGCTTATAGGTTGGCAAAGAGATGACAGCACTCTTTTCTCACCCATACCCTCTGCAAACTGGAACAGGGAGCTCCCGTGCCAGATGCTTAACAGTATAGGCTACTATGGATTTTGGAACTACTATATGCATACGGGTGATAAAGAAGCAATCAGCGACTTGTATGATGGTGTCAGGAAATATCTTCATGTATGGAAGATTAACCCGCAAGGAACGGTGGTTTTCCGCAAAGGCGAATGGACCTGGGGAGACTGGGGAGAGGACAGAGACCTTCACCTTATTTTCAACGCGCTTTATTATATGGCGCTAAAGGGAGGTGCAAACATGGCCGATGCAATAGGAAGAAAAGAGGATGCCAGTGAGTACCGATCAGTAATGAAAAACCTTAAAACAGCTTTCAACAGACAATTCTGGACCGGCAAAGAGTACCGAGACCCGGAATATCAAGGAAAGACAGATGACAGAAGTCAGGGCTTGGCCGTTGTTTCCGGTCTTGCTGATAAAGAGAAGTATCCTGCAATTCTGGAGGTACTGAAAAAGGAAGAACACGCAAGTCCATATATGGAGAAATATATTCTTGAGGCTCTTTTCCAGATGGGATACGGAGATTATGCCCTCGAAAGGATGAAAAAGAGATTTTCTCCTATGGTTAATAACCCTGATTACACCACCTTGTTTGAAGGTTGGGGCATTGGTTCGGAAGGGTTCGGCGGAGGAACTGTCAACCATGCCTGGAGCGGCTGTGCCCTTACCATACTCTCGCAGTATCTGTGTGGAATTGAACCAATAGAACCAGGGTATACTCTTTTCCGGATTATACCGAGACCTTCCGGTATAGAGAGGGCATCTGCAAAGATTCAGAGTGTGAAAGGAGAAATAACAAGTTCATTTATTAATACTAAAGGAAAATTCGAACTTGATGTTTCAATACCGGAGGGTACTGAGGCTGTAATCGGGATTCCTGATTACTCATTCAGGGAAATAAAGGCAAACGGAAAAGTAATATGGCGCAATAAAAACTTTTGTAGCAATAAGATTGTTATAGGTCTAAAGGATAATATGACCGGACATATAGAGTTCAGAGCAGGATCTGGCAAATTACACTTTACAGCAACCAGGTGATTAACTTAAATTTACAAGCATGAAAAAATATTTTTTTATTAGTGCTCTTTGTATTTTATCCCTCTCCTCATATGCTACAATTCCTGATGGAGTGACAGCCGTTGAACCGTTTGATCAATCTAAGTATCTGGGAGATTGGTATGAGATAGCCCGTCTGGATTTTCGTTTCGAGAGAGGGCTTAACAATACCAAAGCCAATTACAGCATCAATAACGACGGATCAATAAAAGTGATCAACAGTGGTTACAACTACACTAAAAAAGTGTGGAAAGAGGCTGTCGGTAAAGCAAAATTTGTAGACGGGAACAACAAGGCTATGCTTAAAGTCTCCTTTTTCGGCCCCTTCTACTCAGGGTACAATGTCATTGCTCTTGACAAGGATTACCAGTATGCTATGATTGCCGGGAAAAATTTAAAATATTTATGGATTCTCTCAAGGCAAAAGACAATACCGGACGAGATACGAGAGGAGTTTTTGAAGAAAGCTGAATCTGCAGGATACAAAATCAGTGAGTTAATATGGGTAACGCATGACAAACAATAACCTTCAGGTATGTCTGCTCTAATAATACTTACTATATGTTCACTCCTGCTGATAGCATATCTGTTTGACCTTTCAGCATCCAAAACAAAAATTCCCTCAGTTGTCCTACTGCTCCTTCTCGGGTGGGGAGTAAAGCAGATTACCATGGTGGCAGGGATCTCCCTTCCTGACCTAACTCCGATTCTGCCGGGTCTGGGGACAATCGGTCTTGTACTTATTGTACTTGAAGGATCCCTGGAACTTGAACTCAAGAAATCAAAAATTGCCATAGTCAGGAAATCATTTATAGGCGCTTTTCTCTCAATGTTAGTGCTTGCATTTGCTATTGCAGTAATCCTTTTTAAATTTAAAGGATATCCTCTTGAGCAATCACTGATAAATGCAATTCCATTTAGTGTTATAAGCAGTGCTATTGCAATACCGAGCGTAAGATCCTCCCAAGAATCAATACGAGAATTTGCTGTTTATGAGAGCAGCCTTTCCGACATTCTCGGCGTCCTCTTTTTTAACTTCATGACGATAAATACGGTAATCGACCTCAATGCCTTCGGCAATTTTGGACTGCAGATACTTGTAATGTTTGTAATATCTCTGGCAACTACCGTTGGCCTATCCCTTTTCTTGAGCAAGGTAGACCATCATATACGCTTTATTCCGATCATTCTTGTGATATTGCTGGTATATGAAACAACTCATGAATTAAAGCTTCCATCACTGATTTTTATAATGATTTTCGGTCTATTCCTGGGCAACCTGGAAAAGTTGAGTCAATATAAGTGGACAAGGCACTTCAGGCCTGAGGTGCTCGACAAAGAGATCAACAAATTCAGGGAGTTCGTCTCTGAAATCTCATTTCTTGTCAGGGCTCTCTTCTTCATGCTCTTCGGATACCTGATAAAGAGTTCCGACATACTCAACCTTCGCAGCCTTTCCTGGGCACTAATCATTGTCTCTCTAATTTTCCTCATCAGAGCCATACAACTGAAAATTTCCTCCCTACCTCTGAGACCTCTGCTTTTTATAGCTCCAAGAGGACTTATTACAATACTTCTTGTACTTTCAATACCTGCTGCACAACAAATACCTCTGATAAATTACTCGTTAATGATACAGGTCGTTGTACTCACATCTTTAATCATGATGGCCGGTCTAATGTTTTCATCTGTCAAAAAGGAGTAATTTTTGCTTACATATTATAACTTGTCAAGACTGTTGTGTATAAGGACAATCAGGACATTTTTATAAAATATTTTATTTTTTTATTTGACTTTCAAGTTTTTTTTTCACCTTTGCAGAGAGAAACAAACACAGAACAGTGAACAACAATTTCGGATATACCTCTTTTTACTTTTTTTATTTCTTTAGAAGTAAAGCGGGGTTGATATGATGTAAACTGACTGAATACAATATTAATTGACCCCGCTGACTCAGCGGGGTTTTTTGTTTTATATGCTATGCTGAAAAAAGTTGCAATACAGGGAATCCATGGTGCCTTCCACGAGATAGCAGCCCAAAGGTATTTCAGGGATTTACCGATAGAGATTGTGGAGTGCGGGACATTTGAAGAGATTACAGAGATGCTCGCAAAGAGAGAGATAGATTTCGGGCTGATGGCCATTGAGAATACTGTCGCCGGAAGTTTGCTTTCAAATTATGTCCTTCTCAGAGAGAGTCCGGTAAAAATCATTGGAGAGAAGTATCTCAGGATCAAACAAAACCTTTTGACCCTTCCGGGACAAAAGATTGAGGATATTAGAGAGGTCCACTCACATTTTATGGCAATTAACCAATGCCGGGAGTTCTTCAAACACTATCCATGGATAAAGCTTGTGGAATCTTCAGATACAGCTGTAAGTGCAAGAGAGATAAACCTTAACAGATCCAAAGGAGAGGGAGCTATTGCCAGTGAACTTGCAGCCGACATGTATGAGTTAGAGATTCTGGCTGAGGGGATTGAGACAAATAAGCGCAACTATACAAGATTCCTTGTCCTTGCAAACCAGGATGAGGTTGTAGAGCACTCATGCGAAGCCACAAAAGCATCCCTATGCTTCAGCCTTCCTCACAGAAAAGGGAGCCTTGCCGGTGTTCTGGGAACATTGGCAGAAAATGACCTGAATCTGACAAAAATCCAAAGTATGCCAATAATTGGCAAAGAGTTCCGTTACTTCTTCTATGTAGATGTAACATTCAACGATTACTCAAAATATCTTCAGAGCATATTCGAGATTAGCCCACAGATAGTAGATTTTCAAATTCTTGGAGAATACACACACGCAATCGAGTCATTGGAAAATGTCCATAATATGTAAATAATCATGATAACACCCGCAAACAGGACCACATTGGTCAACGAATACTACTTCTCGGTCAAGCTCAAAGAGATTGAGCAGATGAACAGAGCCGGGAAAAAGGTAATAAACCTCGGAATAGGGAATCCGGACATGCCTGCTCCTGTAAATGCCATAGAGGCAATGGCGGAATCAGCCAGAACATATGGCACTAACGGTTATCAGAGCTATACCGGGATACCTGAACTAAGAGAGGCTTTTTCTGCCTGGTACAGAAAGTACTACAGAGTTGAACTTGACCCGGTAAATGAGATATTGCCCCTGATAGGATCCAAGGAGGGAATTATGCATATATCAATGGCATTCATCAACCCGAACGACAAGGTTCTGGTTCCTGACCCCGGTTACCCTACATACAGGGCTGTTTCGCTGATGGTTGGAGCTGAAGTGATAAATTACAACCTAAAGGAGGAGAATGGATGGGAACCCGATTTCGAAGAACTTGAAAAACAAGATCTTTCAGGTGTCAAACTTATGTGGGTCAACTATCCCAACATGCCGACAGGAGAGCCGGCCAGTTATGGCCTATACCGCAAACTTGTCGATTTCGGCAGAAGACACGGAATACTTATCTGCAACGACAATCCCTACAGCTTTATCCTGAACGACAACCCTATCAGCATACTGGAGATAGAGGGATCAAAAGGCATTGTACTGGAACTTAACTCAATGAGCAAATCACACAACATGGCCGGATTCAGGGTAGGAATGGTCGCCGGGGAGAGCAGCCTCATCAGCTATATTCTTAAAGTTAAAAGCAATATGGACAGCGGAATGTACAGGCCTTTGCAACTGGCGGCAGTGAAGGCTCTCTCATGCGACAAAGATTGGTATAGCTCTCTGAACGAAGAGTACAGAAGAAGAAGGAGTCTTGTATGGAAGATTTTTGATGCAACGGGATCCAGTTATGATAGAAATCAGACAGGGATGTTTGTCTGGGCTAGAATACCATCCACAACACGCAGTTCAGTAGAGTTTTCAGATAAATATCTTCATGAGAGCAACGTATTCATAACACCGGGCCATATTTTCGGCTCAAACGGTGAGGGATTCGCAAGGATTTCACTCTGTTGCAATGAAGCCACACTCTCAGAGGCGCTGGAAAGAATCAGTAAAAAGCATTAACAGTTAACAGACAATGGTAATAACAGTCATAGGATTGGGGCTGATCGGCGGATCTGCCGCCATAGACCTCAGAAAAAGAGGATTTGCCAATACAATATTGGGAGTCGATAGCGATAAGATAAATGCCAACGGAGCACTCTCAATCGGATTGGTGGATGAGATCTGTACACTTGAAGATGGCATTAGCAAATCGGATATGATAATAGTAGCCGTTCCTGCCGATGCAGCCGTCACACTGCTTCCCAAAGTGCTTGACCTTGCAGAGGGGAAAGTCGTGACAGATGTATGCTCCACAAAAGGGAGAATATGTGAAATCATAAAGTATCACAAGAACAGGCGTTGTTATGTTGCCTCCCACCCTATGGCCGGAACAGAATTTTCAGGTCCCTGGGCTGCAATGTCAGGACTTTTTGACGGAAAGAGTGCAATTTTGTGCGACACAGAAGAGTCTGATATAAAGGCTGTTGCAAAGGTTAAAAGGATGTACGAAACTCTGAATATGAGAATCATATACATGAACAGCACAAATCACGATGTCCATGCAGCATATATTTCACACATATCACATATCAGTTCATTTGCTCTGGCACTGACAGTTCTGGAGAAAGAGAGGAATGAGAAGCATATTTTTGACCTGGCAAGCGGTGGTTTTGATTCAACGGTAAGACTTGCAAAGAGCTCCCCAGATATGTGGGTACCTATTTTTCATCAGAATAAAGAGAATGTGGTGACCGTTCTGGATACCTACATCGAGAAACTTCAGAAGTTCCGCACATTGATCAAAGAGGATGAAGGTGAGAAAATCAGGGATATGATTAAAGAATCGAATAGAATAAAGGCAGTATTGAAGCATTAAGAATATGGAAAAGATTAACAACTCCCCTTTTGAAGGATGGGGACTAAGCAAACAGGATAGGCCGGTTATGATAGCCGGGCCGTGCAGCGCAGAGTCGGAAGAACAAGTAATGGATACGGCTGTTCAACTTAAGAGTATCGGAGTAGAGGTATTCCGGGCAGGAATATGGAAACCGAGGACCAGACCAAATCAGTTTGAGGGGGTCGGAAGCATGGGACTCGAGTGGATGAGGAGGGTTCAAAGAGAGACAGGAATGAAGATATCCACAGAGGTCGGGAATGTCAAACATGTATACGATGCATTAAGATACGGTGTGGATATTATCTGGATAGGTGCAAGGACAACGGCCAACCCTTTTGCCATGCAGGAGATAGCAGATGCTCTCAGAGGAGTGGATATTCCTGTGCTTGTGAAAAATCCCGTAAATCCTGATCTGAACCTATGGATAGGGGCAATCGAGAGGATCAAAGGTGCAGGAATCAGACATGTCGGAGCCATTCACAGAGGATTTTCAACATTTGACAAAACCCGTTACAGAAATATTCCACAGTGGCAGTTACCGATTGAACTTAAACAGAGAATACCCGAAATCCCGATGATTTGTGACCCGAGCCATATGGGTGGCAAGAAGGAGCTTCTTCAGGAGATATCTCAGAAGGCTCTTGACCTGAACTACGACGGCCTGATGATTGAGTCTCACTGTTACCCGGCAATAGCAAAGAGTGACAGCGAGCAACAGGTAACTCCGGCAGAACTTGCAGCAATAATAGACAAACTCATCCTAAGAGATGTGAATACCAGCAATCCTCTCTTCCTTCTTACACTAGACGAGCTGAGACAAAAAATCGACATCTGTGATGAGAAACTGATCAGGATCCTGCACGAAAGGATGTCCATTTCTGAAACAATCGGCCGCTACAAGAAGGAGAACAACATCACAATACTTCAGGCAGGGCGTTGGAAAGATATCGTGGATAAGATGGTGGAGAAGGGCAAGTCCAATGATCTGAGCGAGGAGTTTGTGAGTAGTGTTTTCAAGGCTATCCACCAAGAATCAATCAATAAACAGACTACAATAATGAACAACTGAACCAGATATGCTTTGCCGTTCAATAGCAGTAGAGGGCAGTGAAAAGATCCTTTCACTGATAGATGGAGCCGAAATGGCCGAGATAAGAATCGAAATGAGCAACCTCTCCCCCGACGAGGTAAGGGCTCTTTTTGGAGAACATAGATCACTTATTGCAACATGCCGTCCTGGCAACATCCCTGATGAGAGAAGAAAAGCACTTCTAAATGCTGCAATAGATGGTGGGGCAGAATGGGTTGATATAGAAATTGAATGTGATAAAGGGTATATGAGAGAGTTGGCAAAATATGCCAAGGCACATGATTGCAAGGTCATTATCTCGTATCACAATTACCAATCAACCCCCGATAAAGAGTATCTGGAGAGAATAATCGAGAAATCGATCTCAGAGGGTGCCGACCTGGTAAAGATTGCCACGATGTCAAACAATGATAACGACAATTCAACACTTCTCTCTCTTTACAAACCGGGAAGAGCTATCCTCTCAATTGGCATGGGAGAGCATGGCAGGGTTACCAGAATCGAAGCCCTGAAAAGGGGAGCTCCATTTACTTTTGTAATTGCTCCGGGCTCACATGAGAGTGCACCCGGGCAATATAGCGAAGATGAGATGAAAAAGCTCCTCGGAATCTAAAGTTCCATACACCAATTATGGTCGTCAGCCTCCTCCCCGTACTGGATTCCGGTAAGCTTTCTGTAAAGTCTCTCACTGACAGCTCCGGTTTTCTCCTTCTCCCCGGTCTTGTAAGTAACTCCCAATGCTTTGTCTACTATCTCCCAGACAGGAGTGATAACAACAGCAGTACCGCAGGCACCAACCTCCTCAAAATCTTTCAACTCCTCTACAGGAACCTTTCTTTTTTCCACATTCATACCAAAATCTTCTGCAAGCTGCATCAATGATTTATTTGTGATGGAGGGAAGAACGGATGCCGAGTCGGGGGTCACATAGGAATTGCCTTTTATAGCGAAGAAATTGGAAGATGAAAACTCATCAATATACTTTCTCTCAGCCGAATCAAGGTAAAGTATTGAGGCAAAACCCTCCTTCTTGGCCTTGGTTCCGGCCAGCATGGAAGCGGCATAATTTCCTCCAATCTTATAGCTTCCTGTACCCATAGGTGCCGCCCTGTCATGATCCCGAGCCAGTAGCATCCTTGCCGGAGTCAGGTTTTTACCGGAAAATGCACCGACCGGAATGGCAGCAACTGCAAAAAACACATCCTTAGGACTTACAAGATCAATCTGAGGTTCAACACCAATCACAAATGGTCTCAGATACATAGAAGCCCTGCTTTCATAGGGAGGGAGAAAATCTATATTCTCAATCACAGCCATTTTACAAGCCTCCACAAACATCTCAACAGAGGGAGAGGCGATACCCAGAAAATCGGCAGAACGCTTCATCCTTTTTGCATTTTCATCAGGGCGAAAAAGCCTCACCTTATCATCAGCACCCCTGAAAGCTTTCAACCCCTCGAAGGCCTCAATTCCATAATGGAGAGCACCTGAAAGTGCACTTATTTTAATATTATCGTCACTTTCGGCAGAAAGAGGGCTCCATTCACCATCCTTGTACCATGAACATATTATTTTATTTGTCTTTATATAACCAAAGGCAAGTTTTGACCAATCCATATTTTTTATCTTTTTATAAAATTAGAAAACCAAACAAATCCGGATTCTCATTCAGATATTGATAGACAATCCCCTTATTATCCATTCTTGCTATAAGCTGAGGAAAATCAGAAGCATCAGCCAGCTCAACTCCAATAACTGCAGGGCCCTGTTCTCTGTTATTCTTCTTTGAATATGCAAAATGGGTAATATCATCTTTAGGTCCGAGGACATCCCTTATAAAAGAGAGCAATGCCCCTGACCGCTGAGGAAAACGAATAATGAAATAGTGTTTCAACCCCTCGTGGAGAAGAGATCTCTCTCTTATCTCCTCCATCCTTGTAATGTCATTATTGCTTCCGCTGACAATGCATACGACATTCTTACCCTTTATCCTTGAGGCATACTGATTGAGTGCAGCTACGGACAAAGCTCCTGCAGGTTCAGCAACAATTGCATTTTTGTTGTACAATTCCAGTATTGTTGAGCAGACAGCACCTTCGGGGACAGAGATAAGATCATCCAGCACCTCCTTGCAGATAGTGTATGTGTTCTCACCCACCCTCTTTACTGCAGCACCATCTATAAAACTGTCAATAGAGTCAAGAGTGGCAACCTCTCCTTTATCAAATGCCAGTCTCATACTCTGAGCACCGGCAGGTTCAACACCAATGATCTTGGTTTCAGGGCTGACTTGCCTGAAATAGGCTCCTACTCCGGATGCCAGACCACCTCCACCTATAGGAATAAAAACATAGTCAATCTTTTCGTTGCTATCTTGCATAATCTCCATCCCCACCGTTGCCTGGCCCTCAATGATCTTCGGATCATCAAACGGATGGATGAATGTCATCCCGCTCTCCTGGCAGAATCTTTTTGCCTCCTCATAAGCTGCATCAAAAGTGTCACCTGTAAGTACGATTTCTACGAACTCCCGTCCAAACATCCTGACCTGGTTTATCTTCTGTTTCGGAGTGGTGGCAGGCATATAGATAACACCCTTTATACCAAGCTTGCAACAAGAGAAGGCAACACCCTGGGCATGATTCCCGGCACTTGCACATACAACACCCTTTTTAAGCTGCTCTTTTCCAAGGCTGCTTATCTTATTGAATGCCCCTCTTATTTTATAGGAACGGACAACTTGAAGGTCTTCTCTCTTAAGCATGACATTTGCCGAATATTTGGCAGAAAGATTCATGTCGGGCATAAGAGGAGTGGAAGCCAGGACAGGGCTGATCGTTATCCTGGCTTTGGAAATATCTTTAATATGGGGAAAATAGGACATTGTGCTGAATCTATTTATTTCGTTCCGGTCTGAGAGACCTGACCACCTCTCCGGTCTGCCACATCTCGCTCTCCCTCATCTCCTTCAGCTCGGCATCCAGTTTAACCCTGTAATCCACCTTTCCGTTAGAGTCGATTGAACGTTGAGCTTCATTGCCTTTTGCCACTTCACTATACAATTCCGAAAAGACAGGAAGAGTTGCATCACGGAACTTCTTCCACCAGTCCAAAGCTCCGCGCTGCGCTGTAGTTGAGCAGTTTGCATACATCCAATCCATTCCGTTTTCAGAGACAAGTGGCATAAGACTCTGTGTAAGCTCCTCTACAGTCTCGTTAAAGGCCTCTGATGGCGAGTGACCGTTATCCCTCAAAGTCTGATATTGAGCTGCAAAGATTCCCTGAATGGCTCCCATAAGGGTTCCCCTCTCTCCTGTCAGGTCTGAGTATACCTCTTTCTTGAAAGTTGTTTCAAAGAGATAGCCTGAGCCAATACCAACACCCAGAGAGACAGTCCTGTCAAAAGCCTTTCCTGTGGCATCCTGGTAAATGGCATAACTTGAATTCAAACCTCTGTTCTCAAGGAAGAGTCTCCTGAGTGATGTCCCGGAACCTTTAGGTGCAACCAAAATAACATCAACATCCTTTGGAGGGACAATCCCTGTCCTTTCGCTGTAGGTAACTGCAAATCCATGTGAAAAATAGAGAGCCTTACCGGGAGTAAGGTGTTTGCTTACGACAGGCCACAACTGTATCTGTCCGGCATCCGATAGCAAGTACTGCAGAATAGTACCCCTCTTGCAAGCCTCCTCTATTTCAAAGAGTGTTTCACCCGGCACCCATCCGTCTGCGACAGCCTTGTCCCATGTCTTTGAATCCTTTCTCTGACCAACTATCACATTAAATCCGTTATCTCTTAGATTCAACGCCTGACCGGGTCCCTGAATACCATATCCTATTATTGCAATTGTCTCATTTTTTAATGTCTCCAATGCTTTTGAAAGTGGAAACTCCTCTCTTGTTACTACATTTTCCGCAACTTTACCGAAATACATTTGTGCCATGATTATAATTATTTATAAGTGTGTTAATTATTAAGAAACTTTTTGTAAAATATTTGTTATGTTTTCTTCACGGTGAAGAACGACATTTCCGGATCTCGAATAACCGGCAAGCAAACCTTTAATGTCAAGACGATCTCTCAGCTTTTCCAGCTCGCTTCTGGTACCGGATTTTTCAATAACGACATAATCCTTGCTTATCTCCATTATCCTTCCGTGAGATTCTGTAAGCAAAAAGGCGGACTCCTTCTTGTCTGTCAGGATTCTTGAATCGACCTTATATAGAGCCAGCTCTTTGTATATGATATCTTCGGGAAGATAAAAATCCACAGAGTAGACATCAATTATATTATCCAGCTGATTTACTATCTTTTGTGTCACATCTGTCGATGTTATTGCAGATATGACAACTGTGCTGATCCCTTTAATATAGGACTCCGAAACATTGAGACTCTCAATGTTTATATGCCTTTTCAGATATACAGATGTTATCCTGTTTAAAACAGATATCTGGTTGTTGACATTTGCCACTACTATGTACTCTCTTTCCATATCAGTTATTTTATTTGTTTGCATTGTAAATTGTTTCATCCAGCGACGCTCCGTTCGGAACCATCGGAAATACGTTCTCCTCCTTCTCTACAACTACTTCAAGAAGAAACGGAGAGTCACTCGCAATCATCTCCCTCACACCTTTTTCAAGCTCTGACTGATGCTCAACTTTTATTGAAGGGATTTTATATGCCTGGGCTATTTTCATAAAATCGGGATTCACCATATCTGTATAAGAGTAACGCCTGTCAAAAAAGAGCTGTTGCCATTGACGGACCATCCCCAGATATGAGTTATTGAGAAGTAGTATCTTGATTTTAATTCCTGACTGAAGGATAGTCCCAAGCTCCTGGATAGACATCTGGAAGCCTCCGTCTCCAAGAATAAGAACGACCTCTTTGTCCGGCATGCCTACCTTGGCCCCTATTGCAGCAGGCAGGCCGTACCCCATTGTTCCCAGACCGCCGGATGTTATAAAGCTTCTGGTTTTTCTGAATTTTGAATACCTGGCGCTGAACATCTGATTCTGACCGACATCAGTAACCACTATGGCCTCACCCTTGGCAACACGGGCAACGCAGTCGACAGCCCTGGCCATACTTATCCCTTCATCACCTCTGCCCGGTCGCATCAGGTCATCTATAATGACGCGCCTCTCCTTCTCCCATTTCTGGTCGATATATGAGAACCACTCCTCCCTGCTGCGGAACTCAACATTTGGAATTATCTTCCTCAGAATCTCCCTTGCATCTCCGCACAGAGGGAGATCCACCCTTATGTTTTTGCCAAACTCTGCCTTATCGATATCTATATGGATTATTCTTGCATTAGGTGCATATTTGGAGGTATTCCCCGTAACCCTGTCGCTGAAACGCATCCCTACGGCAATAATAAGGTCGCTCTTCTGAGTCATTTTGTTAGGTGCGATATTTCCATGCATACCGACATTGCCTTTGAATAAAGGGTGGCCGGTGGGCATTGCCGAAATACCCATCAATGTTGCTACAACAGGAATATTGGCCTTTTCAGCAAGCTTTGCAAGCTCCTTTTCAGCCCCCGAGAGTATCACCCCCTGCCCTGCAATTATCATAGGCTTCTCTGCACTATTGATAAGCCTGACAGCCTCAGATGTGTCTGCAGGATCTCTCTTCTTCAAGAGTTCACCAAGGTAGTTTACCGGAGTATATTGTTTATATTGATAATCAACATCTTCAATCAGGGCATTTTTTGTTATGCTTATCAAGACCGGCCCCGGTCTGCCCGAAGCAGCAATGTAAAAGGCCTTCGAAATTATCTCCGGTATCTCCGATGCCTTTGTAATTTGATAACTCCATTTTGTTATTGGTATTGTTATGCTGATTATGTCTGCCTCCTGAAAAAAATCAGTCCCCAATTTATCCGCATTAACCTGGGCAGTGATGCATACCAGCGGAGTAGAATCAATATGTGCATCCTCAATACCTGTGACAAGATTTGTCGCACCGGGTCCGGAGGTTGCCATACAGACCCCCACTTTGCCGGTAGCTCTTGCAAATCCTTCGGCAGCGTGAACCGCTCCCTGTTCGTGTCTTACAAGTATATGGTTAATCTCCTCCTTGAAATTGTATAATTCGTCATACAGAGGCATAATCGTACCTCCGGGATATCCGAATACAGTCCTTACACCCTCCTCCAGAAGTGTCAGTAAAAGTGCCTCAGTTCCTCTAATCTCTCTTTTCATAATCTGATTCATTATTCAATTATTCTTACTCCTCCCATATCTGCCGATGAGACATTCATCGCATACGCTTTCAACGATTTGCTGACATAACGCTCCCTGTTAAGTGGCTTGAAAGCCTCTTTACCTTTTGATTCCATTTTTCTCCTTCTATCCTCAAGTTCCGACTCTTCCAAATCGATATAGATCTTTCTCTCAGGAATGTCTATTACAATCATATCCCCATTTTCAATCAGGGCGATATTGCCGCCTGCAGCCGCTTCAGGAGAGACATGGCCTATCGAGAGGCCGGATGTCCCGCCGGAAAATCTGCCGTCTGTAACCAAAGCACACTCTTTGTCCAGTTTTACCGACTTCAGATAAGATGTCGGGTAAAGCATCTCTTGCATCCCCGGCCCACCCTTCGGACCCTCATATCGGATAATGACAACATCTCCGGATTTGACCGCCCCATTGAGTATTCCCTCGGATGCCTCCTCCTGAGATTCAAAGACAACGGCCTCTCCCCTGAATCTTAAAATAGACTCGTCTACTCCCGCACTCTTTACGATACAACCGGCCTGGGCAAGATTACCGGTTAGGACAGCAATACCACCGTCTTTGAAATATGCGTGTTTGACATCTCTTATACACCCATTGGCAGAATCCAGATCTAGCTCTTTATAATAATTTGATTGTGAACCCAATTCAAGATTTCTGCGCAATCCGGGAGCGGCAAGGTATCGCTTTTCAACCTCAGGCTTTATTCCACTATTATTAATATTGTTCTCACAGAGTGCCTCTCCAAGGGTTCCATAATCAACTCTGGATACGGACAAATCAAGATAGCCCTCTGATGCAAGCTCCCCCAGTATCCTCATTATACCACCGGCACGATTCACATCCTGGACATGAAACTTACCGTTTGGTGCAACCTTGCACAGGACAGGAATCCGTCTTGAGAGCTGATCAATGTCACTCATTTTAAAATCCACTCCTGCCTCATTGGCCACGGCGAGAAGGTGCAAAACGGTATTTGTAGAGCCCCCCATTGCAATATCAAGAGCCATTGCATTCATAAATGCAGCTTTTGTGGCTATGTTTCTTGGAAGGATACTCTCTTTTGAATTGAAATAATAGTCCTTTGTATTCTTGACGATTAGCCTTGCCGCCTGAGCAAACAGACTCTTTCTCAAAGTGTGTGTTGCCAGGAGAGTACCATTACCCGGAAGGGCCAGTCCGAGAGCCTCTGTGAGGCAATTCATCGAATTTGCAGTAAACATTCCCGAACAGCAGCC
>JAQVBQ010000065.1 GCA_028690215.1 Bacteroidales bacterium
AATTGATAATAGAAAACGGTAGTGATCACTCTCCTCTCCTTTTCCTATTCTTGAACTTAGGTATTTTTTTGTCTTTAAAAGTTGATTATAGGCTGCCGATGCGATGACTGTCTGAGTACCACTCACCGACACCTCTCCTTTAGTGTTAAGAGAGGATAATTTCTTCATAATCTGCATATAGGCAGCCTGAAGATTCCTGATATAAGGATCTCTGGAATTAGAATGTTTAACAATGTGATTTCCAATCATTTCAAGATACTCCGCAACGGTCAGGGCATCAAGATCTTGTGATTGACAGAGCGCAATTCTAGGCAGGACAAAATTTCCAGTCATTGTCTCAAGCAGATCAACCTGTCTCTTCATAATATTTTCGGAGAGAGGGCCATAAACATCTTTTATACTTTTTAAATCAAGATATCCCGGAGCTTCTGTAAGATTCTGAAGGGCAAATATCGCCGTCTCTTTCTGTTTTATTGAATCTATTGCTGTATAGATTTGTGATGTGTCTCCTTCAGGCAACAGATTCTGATATGTACCACCGAGGTATGAAAGCGAAAGAGTGATGTACCTGAAGTATTGTTTTGCCAGAGCGTCATACCTCTCCATTACAACATCCCTGTTCCCACCGGCCTCAATTGTCCATCTGACCAGATTGGAAAGGATTGTCCTTGTGTTTTCGATTCCATAGCCGGAAGAGCTTACTACATCGTCTCCCAGAGATTCAGATTGTGCAGAAGGATCGGGAGAAACCGGAACAGCCGCAAAAGATGCAAATTTGAATTCCGGAGATTTTCCCTTATTGGTTAAAAGAGAGTCAAGCCATTTGTACTCCCGGGTAGGTGTACTCTCTTGATTGAAATACCTGTAACCATATTCAACAGAGAGATAATCGAATGGGCCAAGGAGAGGCGGTGTCATTCTTACACCCCGTTTGAAATCGTCTGCATCAGCCACATGGTTGTTTCTGGCATAATCCATAATAGAGGCAGTAGTTCCATACTTCGCGGTAAATGTCGCTGATTTAAGTGAATCAACCGGATAGGCATAAGAACCCCTCATATTATGCTGGATTCCCAGCATATGTCCTATTTCGTGTGCTATTGCATAACGGATCATTTCACCCATCATCTCCGGGCTATACTCCAATGCCCTTGCTTCAGGATCTGCAGCTGCAGTCTGTGTGAATCGCCACATTTTCATAAGATTTACGACATCGTTCCACCACAAGACCTCACCATTTATAATCTCCCCACTTCTGGGATCTACCCAGATTTGTCCGGCAGCGTTTGCCTCTTCAAGAGGCAGATAACGGACAACATTTGTTTTAATATCATAGGGATCCACACTTGTTGTGTCTGTTAGTTCCCTAGCTACAAGAGTATTTCTGAATCCTATTTTTTCAAACGCTTTGTTCCAGTCCTCAATGCCCAGTTTGATATGCGGAATCCAAGCAGCAGGGAAGTATGGCTCAACATATACAACAATCTGTTTTTGTGGAGTGACCGGAATACCCTTCTTGAAATAATCAAGGGAATCCCTATGAGGCTCAACTCTCCATCTGGTTATATATTTATTGGTTGTTATCTCTTTCCCTGATCTGAACGACTTTCTGTTATATGGTTGGTAACCTATCCGGTCATCGTTAAAGCGCGGTTTTATTGTCTCCTCAGGTAATCGCAAAAGGAAGAACTGAACTGTTATAGCAAATGTCTCTTTCGGGCCTGAGAATTCATAGTGTCCTCTAACATTTACATGGTCATCATAGTTTTTTGCAGAGATTATACCGCTCAGTTTAGGTTCCAGCCTCCCTTTCTTCACATTGTCAGGTAGTGGCCATACAAGTGGAACCTCTTCTGAAAAGAATTTTGTAACATCAATAGTAGATATTCCAGTGGGGCTTTTAGGCTCTATTTCAAAAGTACAGATTCCACCGATGGTTGTGTTTCTAGCCAAAGGTTCAGAAATAGGATCATCTTTGTCAACTTCCGGGAAGTTGTCCACTTTAACCATGACGAGCATACCATTATTCCTGATAAAGCGAACCAGTGCGGGAGGAGTTCTCATCTGTCCGGCAGAATAGACCTTTGCTGAAGGGGCACTAATATCTATTATCCTTGATCCGAATAGTAAATCCTTACCAAGTAAAGAATCTGGGATATTCAGATATGTACTCTTGCCAATCCTGTTTATTTCGATAAAGCCGGTATTCGCACAAAGAGTGGTGAATGTGAAAAGAAAAAGCAGGAGGCTTATTTGTCGTCTTCTCATAATAGTCTGCTTATCTTGGGGTATACCTGTACGAGACCCTGTATAATTCTCCCTCTCTCTTTATGTCCAGATTAGCCGGTTGAATCCTCATAAAATATGGTGATGAGCTCTTGAACCATGCATCAAATACAATCTCGGGAATTGTCTGAGTGAAATCATAAGTACCTTCGAGTCTCACAAGTTCTACTACAATTGTGGAAATAACGGGAACCGTGCTGTTTGCAATTATTCCGTTGGTGGCTTTTGAATCCAGATGCCACTGTTTGTTCCCGTTTGTCCCGGTCTCCCAGTTAGGTTTAAGGATTATATTTGCTGTAAACTTCTGTGGTTTTGATGTAACGGTACCCCGCATAACATCCTCGTCTTTGGCAACAAACCTGAGCAAAGAGTCTGAAGGAGAGAAAAACCTGGTAGTCTTTCCAACACCATAGTCCGCAATAACAGTGTCAGTAGTTGCAAAAGAGAGCATGTCTGCAAGACGAAGCACATCACCTCCCGGTGAGTTTGACTGGCAACCGAAGGCAGCATTCAAACTCATATTTTTGTATGACCTCAGATAGTTTTTCGCTGAAACATTATTACCCAGATTTACGACAACCTTTCCAGACCAGTTTCCATCTGTGGCTTTAACTGCCTGTTCAATTTGAAAACCGCTTCCACCAAGCAATGCTGCTGTTTTTTGTACGGGCGTGAATCCGATTTCAGGATCAGTCACTTTCACGTTAAATGAGCCCTTTTCTGTTGAAACAGCAAAATATTTTGACGTACCTCTGTCAAGGGTGAGTTTCAGATGCTTCTCAACGCCAACAGCATCCCTCTTCAGGATTTGAACTTCAAAAGTATTACTGGTAATTCCCTTTGGGAGTGTAATCTTATTGCTATTTCCCCCATTAATCAGAAAATCAGCCCCAATTGTGAGATCTCCTTCTATGTTGAGAGCGACTTCGCTGTCATATGCTAAAGGTGTGTCCAGATTTAGTGTAAAGACAAGTTTTTCAGCGAGGAAAGGGTTGGTATGCTCATTTTCGGGTTGATTCCCGAATGAGAGTACAGGC
The DNA here is from genome assembly GCA_028690215.1 of Bacteroidales bacterium. Taxonomy (GTDB): domain Bacteria; phylum Bacteroidota; class Bacteroidia; order Bacteroidales; family UBA932; genus Bact-08. Next base: position 3,324 of record JAQVBQ010000065.1, read on the forward strand.
AATACAATCTCTTTTGTAAGATGGGCTGTGTACTCAGGATTCATCTCAGGATTTACGGCATAATCAGTTCCCGGAACAATGGTTGCCTTCAGGGTCAATTCGGGATCCCAGATATTGTCATTGAGCAATGTAACATTGATAATTGCCTCACTAGCCCCCTTTTCTACAAGAATCTCTTTTGAAGCTATCGTATAGTGCTCATTTTCCAGAGCTGTGCCGGAAAATGTAAATTTTACTGTTATCGCTTCAGGTGCCGGTTGCGACAATTTTGCAACTATTTCGAAAGCTCCTGATTGAGTATTGATTGTTGACTCTTGTGTCTCAAAATAGACAGAGGGAGAATAATTACCTTCATGCTCTATCTTTTCGCAAGATGATATGAATGTTATAATTGTCAATAGCGCAACAATTACACTCATCCGTTTGATTGTCAAAGAATTTTTCATTGTATAGTTATAAGGTTAATATTCCGATGGAGACCCCTGCTGTGTACCAGCCTTTGCCACCTTGTGCCGATGTATTTCCTCCGTATAGGGAGGCATATCCAAGTATCGGAGTACTTTTTACCATTCTAAGACGGAAGGTATATCTAAGTTCTCCATTGATTCTGAATGTATTCATCTTATGATATTCAAAATCAGGTTTCAATATCTCATCTCCCACTATGCTCTCTGTTGCCAGGTCTAATTTTGCAGAAGTATTCAGAGATGCGCCGGAAGAGGCAGATAGAACCAGTCTGCCTTTATGAGAGTCGAATAGCCGGACTTTACCGTTAAGGCCAATCAGAAATTTTCCGGAAGAGTATTCCGAAGATGGCAGATAGTAGTTATTTAAGAATCCTTCATATCCGGCTTCCGCACCAACGCTCCAGCGGTATCCCATCTTGTCGGGATCTGTTGATGTCAGGCTCCACGACAGCCGATAATCTGAGGTCTTTACAACAAAGCGGTTTTTATACACATAGATAGTCTCCCATGTCTCTGTTGTGATACCTGTTAAGGTATCCAGCTCGGAATTGAGCTCTTGTCTGAACTCGTCGGCTCCTCCGTCTTTGATTGTGGCCTCAGCCCTTATGTTTTGCATGAGGTTTCCCTTTTCGGAGATATAGTCTGCCAGGAAGCTATATGTGAACTCGTTATAAGAGCCTGGACTCTGGCGGACAGAGCCCAAAGTCTCTTCCCATTTTGCATCAAAACCTGCAGAAATCAGCAATCTGTTCTTCTCTCCCCTATAGTTGTATTGAATTGCCCCTCCACAATAATCACTCAGAAACTGGCGTGAGAATCCTTTATAGCCACCGATTGTTCCATCAACATGTTCCAATCCGGAAAACGTATAGTACTTTAAGTTAGGATCTGTCTGAATAGTTGTCAGACCCGGCATTTTCTCCTTTCCGAAGCGGTATGAGAGATTGGCACCTATTGTCTGCTTTCCGTTTATCTCATAAACTACCGATGGAACCAGTGAGTAATTAAGATGGTAACTTCTGGAACGCGGGTCTCTCTGCCTTGCAATATCTGCAACCTTGTAGTCTATTGCCAGTCCGTAGTTGAATCTGCTTTTATATTTGGAATATACTCTCAGGCCCAGATCAAAAAGCTGAGTTTCATATGTTCCTCTTATACTGCTTCCATAAATAAACGGGTTGCCATTGTATGGATTATATACATCAGACCATCCTTTATCAAACTCCTTATCCATGTTGAAGGTGAAAGTACCCTTTACTAAAATCTTATCATTCAGCTTATCATACCTCTGAGTCTGAAAAAGTATTCCTTTATTTTCCGAGCCCTCTTGCACTCTGTGATATTCTCCAGATCCAGTGTAAACTCCAAGTGTTGTAAAACTGCCTCTATCCATATCTCCAAATTTCATCCCGGCAGCATTGAGTGTGTTTTCCCACTGCATTCTTGCTCTTTGAATCTCAATCTTCTCCAATGATGGAAAAGTTTTTACAGTATCAGCACCGGCCCCCTGAATATATGTGCATGCCATTAAGGCAATTACTGTAGCTATATAATTAATTGTCTTCATAGTTTTTAATTCAAAAGTTCAGGTTTATCATATTTTCTCGGAGTAGGATCTAGAGTGATAACGAAATCCTCTGTACTGTTATTTACATCTTTAAGGATAACTCTGCCGTTCTCAATTGTACTTACTTTACGTTCTATCGACTCATGAGTGTAACCGGTGGTTGCATTGGTAAAGGCAAACCCTGCATCAACAAGTGACTGGAAGCGTTTAAGATTAATATCCGGTCCGGTCGCTGCGTTGTTTCTCAGACACTCGACTCCATCTAAAACTACGGTGATCGGAACCCTTCTGAATCTCTCCCCGGAAGTCTTTCCAGGAGCATAATATTGAGGCCATTCCAGAATATCCTCATCTGTCTCAAAAATAAAGACAGCATTACCACCTCCGGTCATTAGATTTAAAAATTTTATAGTAAGAGAGTTTGAAAGTATATTTAGTGCCTTCACATCCGGATTGCCCATTCCATCAGCCTCTTTGACTTCAAAGTCCGCTGTTGACAGGTCTATGGATGTTGAGGCGCTGCTTCTGTGATCCCTTGCATTTTTTGCAGCTATGACTATTGATTTACCCGGAGCGATTGGATTGTCATTTCCATCCCCGGGAAATTTGCAAATCTGTCTGGCATATATATAATCAGGATTGTCTTTTGCCGGATAAGCCGGAGGAGACATTGCTTCAGCCAGAGCCAGATACTTTCCGTCAATATATACGGTATCTTCTGAATTATTATATATTTCCACATATGAATCAACAATATAGTTCTTATTTGCATTGTCCTTAGTTCCTGTGTAGTAAACCTTAGAAATAAGCAGACTCTTTAAAATGAGCTTATCCAGAACAAGTTCAAAATCCTCCTGTGTAAACAGTTTTCTTCTGCCCAAACTCGCCTTGAGTACAACAGTTGCCTTATCCTCTACCGGCTCGTTATCAGTGATCAATGTCTTGTATTGAGCTCCTGTCATCTTCCAGCTTGTCGATATACTATACTCATCAGGGATTATCTCAGGTATTGACAATTCTCCGTTTGAACTGGTAACGAACTTGTAAACGGTAGAACTGCTGGTAAAGACCACCTCCTGATTGGCATACTTAATCTCACTCCTGAAATTATCAGGCAACTTGAATTCTATATTAAGATCTCTTACCGGAAGAGGCAGCTCTCTTGTGCATGAGAGTGCTGTCAATATTACTGACAAGATTCCGGTCACTATTATAATTCTTTTCATATTCCGGTATTGTTATAATTTAACTATTAACTCCATTCCAAATGAGAAGGTACCTAAGTTCCTCTCTGTAAGCGTTCCTGATTTTGTAGTAGACTGGTATGGAGTGTAGAAAAATACATTATTTACAAAAACGAGAAACCAAGTGACTGAGAAATATCTTTTTGGAGTCTCCCATTAATTATCCAGATAGGTTTCTGGATTGTAGGCTCTGTATCCTTTGGGTCCCTTAGCTGATCTTTAAGCAATAATCCTTTTATCCTGTATTCAGGATCGTTTAACATCTCAGATGTTATCTCATGATAGCTCAGATCTGTATCAATCCATCCGATAGGTGAGCTCTTCTGATTGGTTGTATTGGAATAGTTATACCATACAACCTGTCCGGTAAAAGATGCAACCATTTTAAGCTGAGGGATGTTGCATACCGCCCTTAGAACAGTGCTGAACCTGCGCTGTATGTCTTTTTGAAGTCCTGTCGGATATTCCAGCTTGAATGGAGGTGTGTTGACTCCACCCAGGCCATATACAGAAGATGGAAGAATGCCTTCAGGATTTGAATAGTTTGGTCCGTTCTGCCAATTCTTTGTCTCCATATAGGCTCCGCTAAGGTAGAATGATGTTCTGATTGCCTTAATCTGACCGAAGTAGAAGTCAAACTCAACTCCTCTGTCAAGGCTTGCCTGTGTATTTCCGATTCTTCCGCTTGTAGTAAAGACAGTATCTGTACGGGCAGGATTGTTCCAGTCAACTGTTGGTTTACTCCCTTGGTTAATAATGAGTCCCTTCTGTGCTGTATAGTAATTGGAAAGGTATGTCCTGTATTCTGAAAAACTCCCGAATCCATTCGGCATATAATCACGATATGCAACAACCGAGAGCGTCATCTCATTTGGGAGTTTGATGTCGAATCCAATCTCTGCCTTGGTGTTTGTGGCATTCTTGAGTTTGTTGTTTCTTTCCACATAGGTAACGTATGTCTGATACATTACAAGTTGTGATCTCTGATCAACCGGGAGATACTTTGTAACTTCCCTGTCTGTATACTTTGCCTCAGGATAGAGATGCGAAAGACCCGGGGTTTTTGAATTTCTTCCCCATCCACCACGGAATTCCAACCACTCGTTTACCTTAAGAGAGGCATTTAATCTCGGGGAGATTGAATAGACATATTCCGGCATACCAGGCTGTACCATATCCATTCTCACACCTGCCTGAACCTTTAACCCTGCCGATTTTCCAAACTTCCAGTTTATATTGTCCTCAAAAAATGCCGATGCCTGGTTGATTGGAGGTATGTCGTAGTATGGGCGGGGTCTTCCGTTGCTGTTTGGCCTTAGAGGATAATTATCATCGTCATTATAGAAGCCCTTTGCCTTATTCTCCTCATATCTGTACTCAACACCCATATTAAACCGCTGGTGCAGTTTTTTTGTATTTGCAGTAAATGTATTGGATAGCTTAACAAACAGATTTTTTGGCTCCCCTATTGTACCTCCTGAGGTTTTATATGAATCAGTAATATAAGGAACCTCATAATATCCTGTCGACATAGCAGAGATAATTGGCATTCCACCACCTGCAGAGACAATTGTTGATGTACGGGACTCGTTGAATGAGTGGTTGTATCCAAAAGCATAAGACAATGTTCTCATTAAACGTTTATTCAGACTAAGTCTTCCCGAATGGCTGAACCTTATAGATAAAGCCTTCTGTGTCGTTTCGCTTCCTTCGATTATAAGGTCAGGATCATTTCCCCTGAAATCAAGCAAACTGCTAACATTGAACTTAGTGTTGGTATACCATATCCTTCCTATTGTCTTTGTATAGGATAGTCCTCCTGAGATTCTGTCGAAAGAACTGCTCTTTTGCCTTGGATCTCCCCATGCCTGAGCATAATCAAAATTTGAATTCAGACTTCCTCCGTTTTTCCCGAGTTTCCAACCCTTTCCAAGAGAAGTATTCAAAGATGTGGGATTGATCTTAGCCCTGATTTCGTATGGTGTAAATCCCGCCTTGGTATTCACTATTACTGCTCCTGATGCAAGATCTCCATACTCTGCCGATGGGATACCTCTGATGACTTCCACCGACTCTATATTGTCCGCTCCAATCTGCCTGAGATCGACTCCAGTTGCACCAACAGCATTTACTGAGGTCTTATCCATGAGAGAGGCATTGTCAGAGACCGGTATTCCGTCTACCATCACTGATGTTCCGAAAGCATTGTTTGCACTGGATGTATTGAGCGTCCTTATAGTTATTTTCTCGGCTGATGTCATATCACTGACTCCTGTTACAAGCTGTCCGGGAATAAGCTGCATTATGTCCTTCAAGCTGGTTGCCTGTAGGTGGTCCATAGCCTGCCTCCCGATTTTGGAGCTTGTCGATGTTCCTGCAACACTACTCTTGGCAACTACTGTCACCTCTTCCAATTCAAGAGATGTAGGCCTTAATGATATTACGAGATTCTTAGAGGCCTCCAAGTCAAATTCCTGCATACTGGTTTCGAATCCCAGCATCTGAACCTCGATCGTCGCCCTCCCTGCCGGAACATTTTTAAGGACCAGTGACCCGTCAAAGTCTGCCACACCATATATACCATATTGTCTGATCACGGCAGTTGCTCCAATTATCGGCTCCTTTGAGGCTATATCCAGAATCTTTAGATTAACGGAAACTGCTTTAGTCTTGTCAGGAGGTGACTTTTTAACCTCCTTTTTTGGAGCCTGTATTATTAGAATAACTCCGTTATCTATCTCATATACAAGACCGGTATTTACAAGTATTGCCTGAAGAACCTCCTTTACTGATGTCTTTGCGGCGGAAAATGTAATTCCCTTTATACTCCTGAGGTCTCCCCCTTTGTACAAGTAGCCCAGCCCTGTTTGTTTTTCAATCTCCTTCAGGCATTCATCAAGTGATGCATTTTTCACCTTAAAGGATGCTATCTGCTGTGCATTAAGGTCAGTTACCTGAAACAACAGCATAAACATTGCAAGTAGAAGGGAATGTAAGCGAATGTTTTTTTTCATCGTTTTTATATTTAGGTTATGGAGTTTTACAGAAAATACGCTTTAGTTTCTGTAACTTACATGGATT
>JAQVBQ010000066.1 GCA_028690215.1 Bacteroidales bacterium
TGATACTTGATTGAGGAGCTACCACAATTCAGTACTAATAAAATCATATATGTAATTAAAATTTAAATTTTCTATGAAAATTGGAAGAAATAAAGTACAAAGTTATTAATAATTGCTCATTTTAGTCTAATTTTTGTAAAAATTATTCTATTTTTACATCAAATGCAGAGGTGATGAAAAGTGGAAAGGTAGGCATAATTTCTAACATAGACATTGTCAGGCGATCGCCAATATTCATACCGACAATGCTATATCTTTTTGGAATTCTTATAGGAAGCAGATATCATGCAGAGATTAAAACTCTGTTGAGAGTACTATTCCTTGTCATACCTATTGCCTTTTTTATAATAACCAGGCGATACAACAGAAGAGGCATTCATACGGATATCCTGCTTCCGGTTCTGCTAGGTTTTTCATTATTGCTTGCCGGTTGGCTGAACGTCAGAACCTCAGGTTATCTCAAGCAGAGATCTGAATGCTCCAAGATTGCCGGTATTGAATATTTGGAGGCAAGCTGTAAAATAACAGGAGAAATTGCAGAAAAGGAACGGAGCATTCAGGCAGAGGTTACTCTTATTGAATATAACGAGAAAATGTTGCTTTATCTGGATAAAAAAATTGGTGTAGGCTCTGTTGGAATTGGAGATACCCTAAAGTGTCGTATTAAGCCCCAAAAAATCAGTAATTATCCGGGGTCGACATTTGATTATGTCAGGTATATGGAAAGAAAAGGCATTTACTGCACATCATATGTAAAAGCAAAAGACCTGATTGTAAAAAAATTAAAAAAACCGACCATTCGGGAAAGGATAATGTTGGCGAAAGAGTGGTATATAAAAAGCCTGACAAAGGATAATGACTCACAGGAGAGCGGCATTCTTGTATCCCTCACAATAGGAGATAAATCACATATAAACAGTGAGACAAGAGATTCTTTTTCAAAAGCAGGGACTATGCATCTGATGGCTGTATCCGGTCTGCATGTCAGTTTTATCTATGCATTCACATCTGCTCTTTTTTCTTTTTTCGGGAAAGGGAGAAAAGGCAGGATAATAAAATTGATCATGTCTTCACTCTTCATCTGGGGTTATACAGCCCTTGTAGGATTCTCCCCCTCTATTACACGAGCCTCAGTTATGGCAACACTGTTTGAACTCTCGTTAATAACTGAGAGAGATGGAAGCGGGTTAAACTCTCTTTCTCTAAGCGCATTGATCATAACCTTAATAAATCCTCAATCTCTATTTGATCTTGGTTTTCAGCTCTCTTTTTCCGCCATATTGTCAATAATATTCATATATCCATGTCTTAATAATATGATGAATAACGGAAAATGGCTAATCAAATATGTATGGACCATTTTATCCATGTCTATTGCATGCCAGATTGGGACATCATTGATTACTATATATAATTTTCAAACCATTCCTATATATTTTCTATTGACAAATATAATTGCAATTCCACTTTCAGGAATTATACTATATATAGCGTTAATTCATGCATTTGCCATGGGGGTTGGTTTCCACGAGTATATTGTCATGAAAATCCTGCTTCTCTTATGTAGGTTTCTTGCCTGGGTAATGGATAGAGTAGAATCCTTGCCCTTCTCTACAATCAAGTGCTCCTTGAATAATAGAGAGGCAGGCATATTACTTTTTTTTCTTGTTGCCTTTTTCTTTTATATGCCTCAGTTTTTGCAAAAAAATGATACTTAAGTATAAAAACGGAGCCTTATAAATAGCCGGTTTTAGATGAAAATAAGCACGGAATTCATTATAATATTATCAATCAAACATTTATGCCCATAAAAATAATTATGATAAAATTTTCGTAATTCAGTTTTTTATTTAACTTTGTGATGTTAACTAAACATTTACTTATTAATTATTTACTACCGTTTCCATGAACATTTTTGTTTCAAGCTTAAGTTTCCGTGCTAAGAAGGAAGATTTAGCCGAACTATTCACACCTTATGGCGAAGTTGCTTCTGCCAGGATTATTTTTAACAGAGAGACCCGTCGTTCTAAAGGATATGGTTTCGTTGAAATGCCTAATGATCAAGAAGGCAACGCTGCTATCTCAGCACTTAACGGAGCTGAGCATATGGGCCGCACTATCAATGTGGCACTGGCTAATGACCGTCCTGTAAGAGCAGAGGCAGAATAAGGTACTTTTAGTATATCGGAACAGAGGTTGTCCAGAAACGGGCAACCTTTTTTATTATATATTGTCTGTCAATTTCTGAACAAGCTTGAAATGAGAGAGAAACTCCCGTGCAAAAACCCTTATTACAGTGTATGCAGGTATGGCAACCAACATACCAATAATACCAGCGATACTACCGGCAATCAGAATGACTAAAAAGATCTCCAATGGATGGGCCTTTACACTGTTTGAATATATATATGGTTGAAATACGAAAATGTCAATCAAGTGTGTGATGACAAATATGAGAATCACTACTACAATAAAAGAGCTTGCTCCGGGGGTATTCACCCCATATTCCACAAAAGCCATGACTGTTCCAAAAGCTCCACCGGTTAAGGGCCCTATATAAGGTATGACATTCAATACTCCTGCAAGAAAAGATACAGCTATCGCCAGGGAGAGGCTGACACCTCCTATAAAGTGCAACGCCAGTGAATTAATTGTTGTTATGAGTATTGCCTCCAGGCTTATTCCAATGAAATAGCGTGCAAGAAGCTTGTTAATTGAAGACAAGGCCCTGGAAACATTATTTACATACTTGTCAGGGAATAATGCCAACACCATATCATTGAACATATTCTCCTCTTTTATGAAAAAATATGTAATGAAAATAATGACAAACACAGCTAATCCAAAATCTATAATGATAGATGCCAGAGAGTTAAATATCTCAGTTATAACTCCAACATTTACCATATTCTCAAATTGGCTTACAAAAACGCCCTCTACCCTAAAAGTAGGATCCAGCGCCGGAAACCACTTATGAAGCATTGTATTGAAATGATTTAGAGGCTGAGACAACTCATCTCCTAATGCAGGGAAATCAATTGTACTTATGCTGGACATTAACTGACCAACCAAAGGTGTTATTAAAAAGAAGAGACTGAAGAAAACTGCTACCAGAGCAATTAATGTTATACCTGCCGCCAGACTATTGGGCATTTGGTGCTTTCTGAACTTTATCCTCAAAAGATGTGTCTTGAGCGGTTTTCCGATAACGGACAAAACTGCCGACACAAGAATATATATCAGAATATTGCTGAAATACCATGCCAAAAAGCATATAACCAAAGCTATGGATATTCCGACGATATATTTTGCCAGTTGGTTCATCAGTTCTGCTATTATAAACAAAAGTAAGAAAAATTTGTAAGTTTGTAATAATTACAAATTAATATAAACATATGAGAAAACTATTACTGATTTTTGTCTTGGCTATTATCTCTTTTTCCACGCTCCGTGCCGATGAGGGAATGTGGCTTCCATCACTGATCAAAGAGAGGATTCAGGATATAAGGAAAAAGGGATTCAAGCTCTCTGCAGAGGATATCTACAGCATTAACAAAGCTTCGATGAAAGATGCTATTGTCCACTTCGATGGAGGATGTACAGGAGAGTTGATTTCTGACAAAGGGCTGATAATCACCAACCATCATTGTGGTTTTGGATCTATCCAATCACACAGCAGCGTTGAGCATGACTATCTCAGGGATGGATTCTGGGCTATGAAAATGGAAGAGGAGCTGCCCAATGATGATCTTTGGGTAAAATTTCTTGTAAGAATGGAGGATGTAACAGGAAAGGTATTGAAAACCTATAACCCTGATATGACAGAACAGGAGAGAAAAGAGATAATCGCAAGAAACTCTGCCTTGATTATAAAAGAGGCAACAAAAGGAACCACTTATGATGCAACAATCGAATCATTGTATTATGGAAATCAGTACTTCTTATTTGTATATGAAACATTTTACGATGTTCGTCTTGTCGGGGCCCCACCATCTTCTATAGGTAAATTTGGCGGTGATACTGACAATTGGATGTGGCCAAGACAAACAGGAGATTTCTCAATTTTCAGGATATATGCAGACAAGAACAATAAACCTGCAAAATATTCTGAATCAAATGTCCCTTACAAACCAAAAAGACACTTTTCAATTTCAACCAAAGGGGTTAAGGAGGGAGACTTTACTATGGTATACGGATTCCCCGGAAAAACCCAGGAGTATCTTATGAGCAAGGCTGTCAGCTACATTTCCGACATATCTAATCCACACAAGATAAGGCTCAGGACCCTCCGTCTTGAGACACAGAAATCACACATGGAGAAGGATCAGGCGGTGAGGATTATGTATGCCTCAAAAAATGCCAGTGTAGCCAATTCGTGGAAAAAATGGCAGGGAGAGGCAGGTGGAATAAAAAGGCTCGGAATTGTTGAAAAAAAGAGGGATTATGAGCGCCGTTTCAATATCTGGGCAGCAAACAAGCCTGAGTACGGAGGTGTCATATCCAGACTTGATTCTCTTTATAGTATACTTGAGCCCTATTCTTTTGCGAATGATTATAACAATGAAGCAATCAAATCAAATGAAATAATAACATTTGCGGGAACCGTACTCTCTTATCTCAAGAAAGAAAGCGGGAATATTATGATAAGAAATCAGGAGACCTTGAAAGGAATAATGGAAGATTTCTATAAAGATTATAGCCCTTCTATCGATAAGGAGAGTTTCATCTCTCTCATTGGGGAGTACAGAAAAAATATACCGGAAAATTTCCAGCCCGATTATTTTAAAGCTAAAATCTCCGAGTTTGGAAGTACTGAGGCTTTTGCAGATTATCTCTTCAAAAACTCAATACTTGTTTCAAAATCTGCCGGAATGAGCATATTGGATAACAAAACAGACTTGTCCTCATTGTTGAGGGACCCGGCTGTAGAGATGTTCGATGCCTTTAATGAGATGTATATAAAGGCCATTAGACCTGAATATGTAAGAATAAACAATGAAATTACACTTCTATACAGAAGTTATATGAAAGGGCAGATGGAATTCAGCAGTGATAAGACATTTTATCCTGATGCAAATTCAACACTGAGGATAGCATACGGAAAAATCCGCGGATACTCGCCTGCCGATGCTGTTTACTACAAACCTTCATCAACATTGGAAGGTATTATTCAAAAGGACAATCCTTTGATTTATGACTATAACATTCCTGAAAAATTGAGGGAGGTATATAAGAATAAAGATTTCGGTACGTGGGGCAGCAATGGAAGTGTACCTGTATGTTTTCTTGCAGACAACCATACATCCGGAGGTAACTCTGGAAGTCCTGTAATCAACAGAAAAGGTGAGTTGATAGGTATTAACTTCGACAGAGTTTGGGAGGGTACAATGAGTGATGTGGCATTTGATCCCGAAATGTGCAGAAACATCTCTCTCGATATAAGATATGTCCTGTTTATTATTGACAGATATGCAAATGCAAATTGGCTTATTGAGGAGATGGATTTAAAATAGTTGATAGTTAGAAATAACATATTGGTTATAAATAAAAAAGAGGCCATAAGCCTCTTTTTTATTTATTAGTCTTATGACTATTTCTTGTTCTCGTTAAGATATGCTGTATACTTGTCAAGACCTGCTTTGTATGATGCCTCTTTGTCCCTGAAACGGAAATAGATGTTTTTCAGATACTCTGCAACAACAAGTTTAACTTCATTGTCTGATGTGTTTGCAAAACAAGATTCAAATGGCTCTATTGCAGAAATAAGATTCTCCTCAAGCTGCTTAACAAGTGCCTCATATTTAGTATCATCTACCTCTTCTGCAGCTGCAGTCTGAATATCAACAGCTCTGTCATAATAAGCAGCTCCGATTGCAAATGAACCAAAGTAATATGTCTTGTCGATTTCCATTGACTTCTTATAGCACTCAATAGCTTTATCTACATTTTTCATGTTTTTCCAAACATTACCCTCTGCATAATAAAGACTGGCATTCATAGGCTCGTTTTTCTGTGCTTGTGTTATCAAGGCAAGAACCTTGTTAGGGTCGTCATTTGATTCAAGATAGCTGTTTATCAGTGTTACGAGAATACTCTGATTTGTAGGGTGTTTTGTGAAACCTGTCTGAAGTACATCTTTAGTTTTAGCAACATCTCCTTTAGCTTTGTATGCCTCTGCAAGTGATGAATAAATATCTCCCTTTGCATCATAACCATTGTCTATCGACATTTGAAGATATTTGGCAGCATTGTCATAATCCTTACCCATCAATGCAGTAAGACCTGTATAATACATCATTACAGTATCAATCTGTTTGATTAAAGGATGTGAACTGATTTTCACAGAACCTTCAAAATAATTTGAAGCCTTTTTGAAATTACCTAGAGTATATGCTGCCATTGCATCTGACTGATAACGAGTCTTCATTGCAAGAAGCTTCTCAGTAATGTCCTTACTTTTTGAATTTTTGGTATCAAGTTCTGCTGCTTTAACAAGGGCTGCAACACCCTCGTCTATAATGTTACCGGGAACATACTCCTTTGTCTGCACATAGCATGCAAGAGTTCCATCCTCATTATAGAAGAGTTCCTTGTCGTCATAAACATCTACAGAGTATTTAACACCCTGAACTGTTCTGTCCTCGGTAGATGCTATTCTCTGATCCTTAAGAAGGAGCTTTATCTCATTCCTGGAAGCGCCATTCCAGATGGACTTAACAGGAGCGTCAAAAATTGCTGCATATGCATCAGCCAACTTTATCCAAGTTGCAGGATTTGCTCCCTTCTTTGGATCTGCAGACTCTTTTTTTGCCTTCTCATAGTTTTTTATGGCGTCTGCTACCTCTTTGTTTTGGGCAGCCAACTGCACTGAAAAAAGTAATGTCAATGCTAATAATAGATTTTTCATTGTAGTGTGATAATTATAAATTTTTAAGTAGTTTCTATTCCTCAGACATCTCATCGTCTGAAATTGGTTTGTCTTCGCTTTTGTTTACACGGCATACAGCTGCTATGCTGTCACCATCTTTGATGTTTATCAACCTAACTCCCTGAGTTGCTCTTCCTGCAACTCTTACCGATGCTACATCCAATCGGATTGTCAGACCGGACTTATTGATAATCATCAGATCATTTTCGTCAGTTACATTTTTAATAGCAATGAGCTTTCCTGTCTTTTCGGTTATATTCAAGGTCTTCACACCTTTACCGCCCCTGTTTACAACCCTATAATCATCAAGTAATGAACGCTTTCCATATCCATTCTCACTAACCACCAATACATGACTGGCCTCTTGTCCCTCTTTAATTTCAGGATCAACACAAATCATACCAATTACCTCATCATCATCAGTTATGTTGATACCTCTTACACCGGCACCTGTCCTTCCGATAGCTCTGACATTACTTTCATTGAAGCGGACACATTTACCCTCTCTTGCGGCAAGGAGTATTTCGTTTTTGCCATTTGTCAATGTAGCTTCGAGCAGCTCATCGTTATCACGTATGGTAATTGCATTGACGCCATTTGTCCTTGGCCTTGAGTAGGCTTCCAGCGAAGTTTTCTTGACTATGCCCCGTTTTGTACAGAGAACGATATAATTATTATTGATATAATCCTTATCCGTCAGACTGCTTACATTGATGAAGGCACAGGCCTTGTCATCCGGTTCAATATTGAGGACATTCTGAATTGCACGGCCTTTTGAAGCCTTCGACCCTTCAGGAATGTCATATACCTTAAGCCAGTAGCACTTTCCTTTTTGTGTAAAGAAAAGCATTGTGCTGTGCATGTTTGCAACATATATATTCTCGATGAAATCCTCATCCCTGGTTGTGCTGCCTTTGGCCCCTACTCCTCCCCTGTTCTGAGTTCTATACTCATTGAGCGGAGTCCTCTTGATATATCCCATATGTGATATGGTAATAACAACATCTTCATCTGCATAGAAGTCTTCCGGATTGAATTCATCGGCAGAGAGTTCAATCTGTGTTCTTCGAGGATCTGCATATTTGTTTTTCAGCTCAATAAGCTCATCTTTGATAATATTCATCTGTAAGGTCAGATCAGAAAGAACCTGATTAAGGTATGCTATCTGCCTTTGAAGCTCGTCATATTCAGCCTGAAGTCTCTCTCTTTCAAGACCAGTAAGTTGTCTGAGTCGCATTTCGACAATCGCAGTTGCCTGTATGTCACTAAATTCGAATCTCTCAACCAGGTTGGTTCTAGCCTCCTCAACTCTTTTTGAGGCCCTGATAATTGCAATAACCTCGTCAATAAAGTCCAGAGCCTTCAACAGACCTTCAAGTATATGAGCCCTCTTTTCAGCCTGTTCCAGTTCAAATCTTGCACGACGCATGATTACCTCATGCCTGTGTCTGACATAATACTTTATAATCTGCTTTGTATTGAGTATTCTAGGTCTGCCGTCAACAAGCGCAATGTTATTTACAGAGAAACTTGACTGCATCTGAGAATACTTGAACAGCATATTCAAGACAACATTGGCAACAGCTCCCATCTTAAGCCTGATTACCACACGCATTCCTTTGCGGTCGCTCTCGTCATTTATATATGCTATACCCTCAATCCTTTTACTTTCAACAAGCTCAGCGATTTTTTCAATCATCTCCCGCTTGTTGACAACATAAGGAATCTCTGTTATAACGATTGTTTCACGTCCGTTGTCATTGACCTCAATGTCTGTCTTGGAGCGGACAACAATTCTTCCTCTTCCTGTCTCGAAATAGTCTCTGATACCTTGTGTACCCTGAATAATACCTCCTGTTGGGAAGTCCGGGCCTTTAATATACTGGAGTAGTTCGTCTGTTGTAATGTCATTGTTGTCAATATACGCACATATAGCATCAACAGTCTCTCCAAGATTGTGTGGAGGCATATTTGTCGCCATACCGACAGCTATACCAGATGCTCCGTTAAGTAGCAACAATGGTGCCTTTGATGGCATCACGGTAGGTTCAAGAAGGGACTCGTCAAAGTTCGGCTTCATGTCTACAGTGTTCTTGTCAAGGTCTGCCATCACCTCTTCCGCAATCTTGCGGAATTTTGCCTCGGTATAACGCATTGCAGCTGCCGAGTCACCGTCAATGGAACCAAAGTTACCCTGTCCGTCAACCAACATATATCTCATACTCCAATCCTGAGCCATTCTAACCATGGCTTCATAAACACTGGAATCACCGTGAGGATGGTATTTACCCAACACTTCACCGACAATACGCGCTGATTTCTTATAACCTCCACCGGAAGTGAGACCCAACTCTGACATTCCATAAAGGACCCTTCTGTGGACAGGCTTAAGACCGTCCCTCACATCAGGCAGAGCTCTGGAGACAATCACAGACATAGAATAATCTATGTATGCGCTCTTCATCTCATCCTCGATGTTTATCTTAATAATTCTCGGATTGTTTTCTGCTTCTTCTATCATTATTTAATATACCTTTTGAACTTAAA
>JAQVBQ010000015.1 GCA_028690215.1 Bacteroidales bacterium
TCGGAGGATTTGTCTGCTACATGAGAATGTCAAAAAATAAGCTTTTGCTTGGTTTTGCAAAGGGATATATTTCAGTTCTCAGGGGAACACCTGTTCTGGTTCTATTGATGATTATTTTCTATGTTGTGTTTGCTTCTGTAAACATCAGCCCTGTAATTGCAGCTATTGTCGCTTTTGCACTGAATTTCGCCGCCTATGTATCTGAGATGTTCAGAACTTCAATCCAGGGCGTTGACAGAGGGCAGGCTGAGGCAGGAATAGCAGGTGGTTTCACTAAGGTAGAGACATTCATCTATATTATCATGCCTCAGGCTATGAGGCAGGTACTACCTGTTTACAAGGGTGAGTTTATCTCTCTTCTGAAGATGACCTCAATAGTCGGCTACATAGCTGTTCAAGATATAACAAGAGCTAGTGACATAATCCGCAGCCGCACATTTGATGCGTTCTTCCCTCTTCTGATGGCTGCTGCCATATATTTAGTATTGGCATGGTTGCTTACATATGCGCTTGATAAAGTGGAAATTTCAGTGGATCCTAAGAGAAAAAGAGTAAAAAAAGTAGAGGAGGCAGTGTAATGATTTCAGTTAAGAATCTTTCAAAAAAATTCGGGGATATTGTTGTTCTCAGGGATATTAATGCAAATATTAATAAAGGCGAGGTAATTTCCATAATCGGCCCATCCGGTACCGGAAAGAGTACTTTTCTCAGATGCCTTAACCTTCTTGAAACACCATCGGGAGGAAGCATTTCTATTGATGGAATTGACCTTTTGGGTAAAGAGACTAATGTGCCGAAAATCAGACAGAGGATGGGGATGGTATTCCAGTCATTTAACCTCTATGCTCATTTGACCATACTTGAAAACCTCACAATAGGGCCCATAAAGCTGCTCAAGAAAAAAGAGAGCGATGCAAACAAAAAGGCCATGGAGTTGCTTAAACTTGTGGGTTTAGCCGAGAAGGCATATAATTTCCCGGACGAACTCTCAGGCGGACAAAAGCAGAGAGTTGCCATAGCAAGGTGTCTTGCAATGGAGTGCGAGATAATACTATTTGACGAGCCTACATCTGCGCTTGATCCGACAATGGTCAGTGAGGTGCTCTCCGTGATACGTAAGTTGGCAAAAGAAGGATTGACCATGCTTATAGTAACACACGAAATGGAATTTGCGAAGAATATTTCAAGCAGGGTGTTCTATATGGATGAAGGCATAATATACGAAGAGGGAACTCCCGAGCAGATATTTGAAAACCCGCAGCAAGAGAAAACCCGTGCATTTATACACAGAGTAAGGAGCATGTATTACAACATTTCCAGCAGTAATTACGACCTATACAAACTTCAGGGAGACATAGCTCGATTCTGTGAGAAACATGTCATATCGCAAAAAACAAGCGAATATGCGCAGATGCTTGCAGAAGAGGTAATTGTAATGCAGAAGGATTATTCTGACATAAACATTATACTCTCCTATTCAGAAAAAGAGGGAACACTGGTACTCACTTGTGAAAGCGGAGGGGAACAGTATAATCCTCTTGAAGATGAGTTCCATGAGATTGCCGTTATGATTATAAAGGGGCGTTGCAAAAGTGTTGAATACTCATTCTCAGAAGGTAAGAATGTGTTGACCCTCGGTATAAAGAACGAATAGGGCTATAAATTCTTAATCATCTCGTATTGTTTCCCGCTCAGAGAGATTGAGTTGGACTCAAGAAATCCGGATATTGATGCACATTTTACATCTGTATTAACCACTTTTACACATTCGTTTTCATTGAGTTGTAATGCATGTGATAGCAGAGATGTACCAACACCTTGTCTGCGATATCTTTTATCTACGGCAATCTGTGTAATATCTCCCGATTTTGGTTCCAATATGCAGTATCCTATCAGTTTATCATTATCAGAAGCACCAAGGAATTTGAATCCCTCCTGACTCCTGGCTATTGATTCTAGGCTATTCTGCCACGATGGAAGGAAATCCTGAAAAGTTGCACAAGAAATAACCCGATCAAGCGATATTTCCTGAAAGCCAAACCAGGGCGAGTAGTTGCAATCTCTGAGCCTGATCTCCGATTGTCTAATACTATAATAGCCAAATTCACGAGTCGTGATAAAACCCTGATTCTTGTATACACTTATTGCCGTTGTGTTATGTTGAAGAACCTCTAGGAGATATTGGGTTACACCCGCCTTTTTCAAAAAAGGCAATGAGTAATTGAATACTTCAGAAGCCAGACCCTTGCCCCTGTGCTCTTCCAAGGTACCTGTGCCTGTGTCGTAAGCAGTCAGAAACCCATTATATAGTCCGATACCATTAAGCGTAAACGACACCAGTCTTTCACCGTCGAATGCTCCAAATGAGAGCTCCGGAACGAATCCCCTCCGTTTAAGCATCAAACTCAATTCTTTTTTTGAGATCTGAATCTCATACTTACAGAAAGCTTCATTAAATGCATATGCAATAATATCAAAGCCCGTGTTTTCTAATGATTTTATATTCATACAGATAATTATTGTTCCATAAATTTATTTCATAAATGGTACAATACAAAAAAAAGAGAGCCGGATGAATATATCCGACTCTCAAAGTAGCCCCACCGCGACTCGAACGCGAATTTGAAGTTTAGGAAACTTCCGTTCTATCCCTTGAACTATAGGGCCATTAATTTTGGGATTGCAAATATAAAAACTTTTAGCAAAACAACACCAATAATTGTGCCGTCAGGACTCTTAAAAACATTGTAAGAGGATAGACTGTTGCATAGCTTACTGCAGGGAGATCATTCCCGGATGTTGAATTTGCATAGGCAAGTGCGGGTGGATCTGTTGTGCTTCCTGCTATAAGTCCCATTAAAGAGAAATAGTTCATTTTAAATATTAATCGTCCTATTATCCCAACAATCAATATTGGTACTATGGTGATAATAAAGCCGTAGAGAATCCAGATTGCACCACCTCCGTTAACAATTGTATCAATAAAATTGCCTCCGGCATCAATTCCCACACATGCAAGGAACAGAGAAATACCAATCTCTCTAAGCATAAGGTTTGCGCTCATTGTGGTGTAAGTCACAATCTTATATTTCGGCCCGAATTTACTAATCAAAATAGCAACAATCAAGGGACCTCCGGCTAAACCGAGCTTTATAGGCTGTGGTATGCCAGGAATCATAAAAGGAATTGTACCGACTAATATACCTAGGGCAATACCCAGGAATATGGCTATTAGATTCGGTTCACGGAGCCTTTTCATAGAATTGCCAAGAAGTTTTGCTGCTCCGTCTATTGACTGTTGTGTACCCACGATAGTAAGCCTGTCCCCTATCTGCAATGCTGTATCAGGTTTGGCAAGCAGGTCAACTCCAGCCCTGTTGATTCTGGTTACGGTAATACCAAAAGCTTTACCAAGTTTCAACTCTGCAAGAGATCGCCCGTTAACGCTGTTATTTGTGACAAGCACCCTTCTCGGTACTACATCTACATCGAATATACCCCACTCATTCTCAGTCATCTCAACCTCACAACCAAAGAATCTCACAATATCTTCCACATTCTTCTTTTGTGTAATTATCAATACCCTGTCCCCCTCCTGAATCTGAGTATCGGCAGTTGCAATTGTAATTTTTCTGTCCTTTCCACGAACTCTTGACATTACATAGTCAGCTGCATAGAGTTGCTTAAGATCCTTTACATATCTGCCGAAAAGTTTTTTGTTTTCAACAACAATCGAGCATCTGACTGTCTCAACGGGATTCTCCTTTTGGAGCTCTTTTATTTTCTGGTTCTCCCCATCAGTTGTAATTGAAAAGAGTTTTCTGAGGACCACCATAGACAGAATAATACCAATAACACCAAGTGGATATGCTAATGCATAACCAGTAGCTATTGAAGGATCGGTGGCTCCATGCATTTCTGTGTATGTCTGCTGAGCGGCTCCGAGACCGGGAGTATTGGTTATTGCACCAGAAAGGATACCTGTCATAGTTGATATAGGTAATCCGGAGATAAATCTTATTATAAGAGTGACTCCAACTCCCAAAAAGACAATAAGAACGGCAAGCATGTTCAGTTTAAGACCACCTTTCTTCAATGATGCAAAAAAACCGGGTCCAACCTGCAAACCGACACTGTAAACAAAGAGTATCAATCCGAACTCCTTTACAAAATGTAGAGTGTGCACATCCATTACGAGGCCGAAATGGCTGAATGCAATGCCCACAAAAAGTATCCAGGTTACACCGAATGATATACCGGCAATTTTAATTTTTGACAGAATAAGGCCGATTGTAATGACACAGGCAAGAACTATCACTGATTGGGCAACAGATCCGCCAAAAAATAGGTTAGAAATCCACTCCATGGCAAATTTTTTTCACTGCAAAAGTATGGAATTTATTATATTTGTTAAAATAACATAACTAAGCTATGAAAATAATAGACGAATTCAAACAGTTTGCCATGAGAGGCAATGTTGTAGACATGGCAGTAGGTATAATCATTGGAGGGGCATTCGGAAAGATAGTCTCATCTTTGGTTTCAGACATTTTGATGCCACCTCTCGGTTTGTTGATAGGTGGGGTTAATTTCACAGACTTGAAAATTACAATAAAGCAGGCAGCTATTGATGCCAGTGGTGCCGCCATACCTCCTGTAACAATCAACTACGGCAATCTGGTTCAGGTTATTTTTGACTTTCTCATTGTTGCTTTCGCCATTTTCATGATGATAAAACTCATGAACAACCTTAACAGGAAGAAAGAAGAACCGGCTGCTCCGGCAACACCTCCTCCAACCCCGGAAGATGTAACACTTTTGAGAGAGATTCGTGACCTTCTAAGCAAACAGAAGTAATCTAAGCTTTTCTGTTTCTCAGTTGAGTCGGTGTTTTGCCAAACATAGAACGGCAAAAACGGTTAAAGTGAGAGGCATCGGTAAAACCGAAGTCTCTCATGATTAAACCTATTGCCTCTACCCCATCTGTCAATCTTCTTTGTATTTGATCCGCCCTTCTTGCCAAAATCCACTGATAAGGAGAATTTCCGAAGTGTTCTCTGAATTTTCTATTGAAAGTACTTTGAGTAAGCCCCGATAGCAATATCAACTCCTCTACACCTCTGTACTTTGAGTAATTGTTGTTTATAAAATCGTAAAAAACGGACACTTCATCGTCAAGTAATGCCATAAATTGCAAAAGAGCTCTTTTGGGGTAAGCTTTTTTTAATTGAATACGCATCTCATCCTGAAGATCACGGGTATTATATTGCAATCCGTTTTCATCAAATATATCTTCAAAAAAGAGTGCCACTCCGGGCTTAATTTCCAGGGTAGGTAATCGGAAAAGTAACCTGTTTCCCTGAAGAGTCTGAGATTGGTCTTTAATCTCTTTATAAAGGGGATTCCAACCATCATCCAACATAATGAACACAATCTCAGAATTATAGATAATCTCAAGCATACAGCTGCCTGCCCTCATAAGAAACATCTCTCTGCTTGCAATGATCTCCTCTTTCTGGTTCCCTACAAGCATCCTTATCCGGCCACTTTTCAAACACACTAAAATCAACCCGGGTAGTTCAGAGCAATCAATGACAGAGCCTTTTTTTACTGACAAAGTTTTAAATCCGGATTTAAAGCCCTTTTCCTTGAGTTTTAGATTCTCTTTATTATTTATAGATGTTTGTATATTCATCCCAATTTTGAGCGCTTTTTACAACAAATTTATTAAAAAAATCAATCTGAGAGTTCCTGATAAGAAAAATATTGCTATATTTGCAGCCTCAAAAGAGAATGGTTCTGTAGCTCAGTTGGTAGAGCACGACACTCTTAATGTTGGGGTCGTGGGTTCGAGACCCACCGGGACCACAGATAAAAAGGACATCAATCACTATTTGATTGCTGTCCTTTTTTGATTATATTTACATCTAACAACAATGAATTTTAAAGATTATGAACAATTTTATATTCCACAACCCTACCAAGCTTATTTTTGGCAAAAACACAATTTCAAACCTCAGTACAGAGATTCCTGCAGGTAAAAAGATTCTTGTAACATTCGGTGGCGGAAGCGTTAAAAAGAATGGCGTTTACGAACAGGTAACAAAAGCCCTGGAGAAATTCGAATATGTTGAGTTTTGGGGTATTGAGCCTAACCCTACTGTTGAAACTCTAAGGAAAGCAATAGTAATTGTCAAGTCAGAGAATATCGACTTTATCCTTGCAGTTGGCGGCGGATCTGTCATTGACGGCTCCAAACTAATAGCTGCAGCAGCTTTAATAGAGGAAGATGCCTGGGATCTGGTTAGAAATCCATCTTTATATAAAGGGGTCCTGCCCCTTGCATCTGTTCTGACACTTCCTGCCACCGGCTCCGAAATGAACAAGGGTGCTGTCATAACAAACCTGGAGCTTAAAGAAAAATTTGCATTTTATAGTGCATATCCGGTATTTTCGATACTAGACCCACAGGTGACATTCTCTCTTCCTCAATATCAGATAGCCTGCGGACTTACAGACACTTTCGTTCATGTTCTCGAACAGTATCTTACATCAACTGACCAATCTCAACTGATGGACAGGTGGGCTGAAGGTATATTAAGCACTATTGTTGAAATCGCTCCAAGAGTGTATGGCAACGATCTTGATTACAACGACATGGCAACATTTATGCTCTCTGCCACAATGGCCCTCAATGGTTTCATCGCTATGGGTGTCACACAGGACTGGGCGACACATATGATTGGACATGAGTTGAGTGCCTTGCACAATCTTACACACGGTCACACCCTTGCAATTGTTTTGAAAGGTACAATGTGGGTAATGAGAGAGGAGAAGGGAGATAAAATTGTCCAAATGGGCAGAAGAATCTGGGGCATTGAAGAGACAGACAAAGAGATGGCAATTAAAATGACAATAGAATGCACTGACGGCTTTTTCAGATCTCTCGGACTAAAGACTAGCTTGTCTGAAAACAACATTGGCGAGGAGACCATAGAGGAGATAGTGGCAAGATTCAGAGAGAGAGATGTTCACTTTGGCGAGAACCGCTCTGTGGATGCAAACAATACCCGTAAAATACTGGAATATGTCCTGTAAGTACAAATTGGGGATAGCTCTCTCCGGAGGCGGTGTAAAGGGTTTTGCACATGCGGGAGCCTTAAAGGCAATGGAAGAGTATGGTCTGGTGCCGGAGGTAATCTCAGGTACCAGCGCCGGGGCAATCGTAGGGTCTATGTACGCTGCCGGACTCTCTCCAGAGACAATAAAGGGGCTTTTCAAAGAGAGGTATATCAATAATTTCATTGAGTTCACCCTGCCAAAATCCGGGCTATTCGGGACAGCAGATTTTATAAAATTTCTTGAGTCCAGCATACCGGTAAAAACCTTTGAAGAGCTGAAAATTCCGCTGAATGTTGTAGCGACCGATTTTGATCATGGAAAAAGTGTTGTCTTCAACTCCGGTGAACTTTCAAAACGTGTCATGGCATCTGCTTGTGTACCGATTTTTTTTAAACCAATAGAGATTGAAGGTGTCCGATATGTAGACGGAGGCCTCTTCATGAATTTTCCGGTATCGGTTATAAGAAAGGATTGCGAAAAAGTTATTGGAATCAATGTAAGTCCATTGTTGACAGACAAATATTCAACAAGCATCATCGGTGTTGCTGAAAGAACCTACCACTTCGTTTTCAGGGCAAATACAATAGTTGAAAAGAAATTGTGTGACACTCTAGTTGAAGTAGAGGAGGCAATGCAGTTCAAGGCATTTGACCTTGCCAAAGTAGATACAATATATGACCTTGGATATCAGGCTATGAAATCTGCTCTTGAGAGGCAGAAGGTAAAGTTACAGTAAAACGGCTCCACTTACCATACTCGCTTTCAGCAGAGATTGAACCTCCTTGTTTTTCAACAAATTCCTTGCAAAGTATAAGTCCAAGTCTGCTTCCGGGCTCTCTGTTTGTACCCGGGACGGATCTCTCTTTTGTCCATGAAAACAGAGATGCCAGAATTGCTTCACTCATGCCTATACCATTGTCTTCGATAACAATACCGATATTGTTACCTTTTTTGTGTGCAGAGACAGTCACAACTCCTCCAATATTGCAATACTTGACAGAATTACTTAAAATATTTCTGAATACAATACGGGACATCTCAACATCAGCCAAAACCTCTACATCTTCATCTATTTGCAACTCAACAGAGATCTCCTTTGCATTCAATGAGGGAGAGAGGATATCGGTTACTTCTGAGATTAGTGTCTTAACCTTAACATTTTGAAGTGTACGGACAATCTGACCCAACTGACTTCTTGACCAGTAAAGAAGATTCTCTATAAGCCTGTATGTGGTTTGTGTCTGCGAATCCAGAATTTTCATCATCTCCTTGATCTCAGAGGTATCCATCGAGTCATACTGTTCATTTATCAATGTCAGGAGATTCATCATATTGCCCATTGGTCCGCGCAGATCATGTGCCACAATAGAGAATAGCTTATCCTTTGTCTCGTTTGACACACGGAGCTTCTCCCTGGATATTGTCTCCTCTGTTATGTCATATAGCATAACAGCCTGACCTATAGTCATATCTCTTTTATCCATTATCGGCATCACCTTCGCTTGCACATACATCAGACTATTGTTGTTGTCCATGCTGAATGTAAATACCTCGTTGTTCTTCTCCTCAATTTTTACCAGAAGTCTCTCCTGTTCCTTGGAGAGTCTGTTTACATTCTCTCCTATCACCTCTTTGCCGAGAGATTTAAAAATACAATTTGCCGCAGGGTTGTAATTCATTATCCTGTTTTTCGAATCCAACAGGATAACTCCATCATGCATTGAACTGAAAACATTTTCAAGAGCAATTGGAATAAAACCCAGAAGATGGTAGTTAAAGAGCGCAAATGATATGAATATAGCTGTAAACATAAAGCCGAAAGCGCTGAAATCAACCCCGTCGGGACTTTCCCGCAAAAGGTATAAAGCATTTATAAACCAAGGAGGAAGAGTTGACAGTAAAATAAGCACTGATTGTGTTCTGAAACTGCCTCTCTTTTTGATAATTATATCAATCAATAAAATTACTGCTATCAGGTTGAAGAGTGTTGTGTAGGCAATCAATGGCCAATACAGGACACCTCTTATAAGCACCAATACGGAAAACATGCCTACATCCTTTACCCATATATCGGTGTAGTATAAATGGTGCATCTCATTTGTATAATTTGCCAGAAGAGTAAAAATGGGAAGCACAACAATTAATCCTATCAGCCAGGGGGTAATATACTTTTCCTTTCCAGTGAAAGAGAGAACGAATAAAAGAAATAAGGGTGCAATTGTGGAAAGCCCCAAATAACTGGCTTTTAGCCAAAATATCTTATAGAATATTCTTTGACTGTCAATCTCAAACGCATAGGAAAAAGAGAAAAGTGCAACAGAAAAAAGAAGCAGGAAGAAATACCTGCCACTGGCAGTCCCTCTGAATTTGAACGAATAAATAGCCAGTACAGTAATAAAGAAAGAGGTGAAAAGCAGCAGTATGCTAAATATATTCATATTAAAAACAGGCTATTTATCCCAAAATATTCTGCAATTTAATCTATTTTCCAGGAAAAATAGTGCAGGAAAAGAATAATTATCAGGCTTAACGGAGATCTTTTCAATAATTGCTTTTTTAGATTCTCCATATAAGTAGAAAACTAGTTCTGAAGCATTCAGAATAGTTGGCGCAGTCATTGCCACCCTCTTTTGGCCTGAAGATGGATTGACGGAGGGAGCATATGGTTCTGGATATGTCAGCAGATGATCCTGTCCGGGAAATATTGAAGATGTATGCCCATCCTCACCTATCCCGAGAATAACCATATCGAACTGAGGTAAAGAGTTATACTGAGGAACTAATTCGTATACTAATTTAGAATATCTAGATGCCTCTAGAACATTGTCATTCTCTCCTACAATTCTGTGTATTCTGCTTTCTAAAACAAATACCTGATCCAAAAGCTCTCTTTTTGCATTTCCAAAGTTGCTTTCAGGATGATCGGCGGGAACACATCTCTCGTCAACCCAAAAGAGTTCTATCTTCTCCCAGGGAATCAAGGCAGAATAGATATCCCTCCAGAGCTTGAAGAGTACTGAAGCGCCATTCCCTCCGGAAACAGCCAAATAGAAGAATCCATCCTTTTCCTTGACGGCATTAATCAGGATCTCTGTTAATTCTCGAGCTTGGGGATAATTATAATTCACAATACAAGTCAGTATTAATTAAATTTTTACAAGGATTTGTCCATTTCCCTGCCCGGGAGAATAGGGTCTCACTCTCCAATGGGCCCCATGTCCCGGCAGGGTAACCATACAACGGAGGATTGTTGTTCTTCCAGAATTTGAGAATCCTGTCAAAAAACCTCCAGCTCTCTATAACGGCATCGCTTCTGGTAAACAGGATCGGTTCGCCGTTCATACAATCCTCGATCAATCTTGAATAGGCATCCTCAGTCGGGAGTACTCCGAGTTTATCGTAGGTAAAGTCCATTGCAACTTGCTTTACTTCGAATCCAGGGCCCGGAACCTTCATGTCAAGTTTAAGAAGGGAGCCTTCATTAGGTTGTATTCTTATGATCAACTGATTATTTGCCGGGACCTCTTTTCTTCCTGAAAAAAGTGTGTGTGGGGTTTGCCTAAAGTGTATTACAATCTCTGTTACTTTGGTTGGCATCTCCTTACCTGTTCTTATGTAAAAAGGCACACCCTCCCATCGCCAGTTATTGATAAAGAGCTTCATTGCAAGGAATGTTTCCGTATGTGATTCAGGGTCTACCCCTCTCTCCTGCCGGTATCCCACTTTGCCCGGCAAAGAGGATGATGTGTACTGTCCCCTGATTACATTTGATTCTATATCTTTGTCTGATAATGGTTTGAGAGATTTGTAAACCTTCACCACTTCATCTCTGAACTCCTTTTCGTTGTACTCTCTTGGTGGTTCCATTGCAACCAAAGCCAATAACTGCACCAGATGGTTCTGAACCATATCCCTCAATGCCCCGGTCCCTTCATAATATCCTCCCCTGCTTCCAACACCAAGATTTTCAACAGCAGTTATCTCTACCCTTTCAACATAATTTCTGTTCCATATAGGCTCGAGAATACCATTAGCAAAACGGAGGGCAAGAATGTTCTGTACAGTCTCTTTCCCCAGAAAATGGTCAATTCTATAAATATTTTCCTCTTTGAAAACACCATGGAAGATCTCGTTGAATCTCTCGGCAGAATCGAGGTTATAACCGAATGGTTTCTCCACAATCACCCTTCTGATACCCTGACCGGCTCCACTGCATTCAGCAATATTAAGCCCTGAAGATTTAAGAAATAGGGGGATTTTGTCATAGAGGAGAGGAGGAGTTGCGAGGTAATAGATGTAGTTGCCACAGCCTGAATCAATCTCTCCGAGTTTGCTCTTCAATCTCAGATATTCAGACTCCTGAGTCTGATCCATCGAAAAATAATGTATTCCAGAGAGAAACCTCTGAGCAGCCTCTTCGTTCCACTCATCTTCTCTGATCTGCTTGACTAAATACTCCCTCAGATGAGACCTATATGTCTCATTGGTATAGTTGGTACGGCCTACGCCAAGAATCCTGAAAAATTCAGGCACTCTCTTTTCTCTGTAGAGATTGTACAATGCGGGGATCAATTTGCGTCTTGTAAGATCTCCCGACCCTCCGAATATTACAAATATCAGATTTTCCATTTCATCTACTCCTCACTTATCCAGTTCTCATGGTAGAACTCACCTCTTGGTTTATCTACTTTTTCAAAAGTATGTGCTCCGAAATAGTCTCTCTGGGCCTGCAGTAAGTTTGCAGGAGATCTTTTTGTTGTGAGCGAGAAAAAGTAGTTCAGAGAGGCAGACATTACCGGCAAGGACAACCCCGCAGACAATGCATCAGAGACAACCTCCTTCCATATATCAATGTGCTTGTCTATCTCCTCTACAAACAGTGGCGAGAGCAAGAGTGTATTATCACTCTTTTTCTCCTCATATGTCTTAGCTATGTCATCTAAAAAAGCTGAACGAATGATACATCCGTTTCTCCATATTTTTGCTACTGCTGCAAGATCCAACTCCCAGCCATACTCTTCAGAAGCTTTCTCCATCAGGTCAAATCCCTGTGAATATGAGGCCACCTTTGAACAATACATGGCATTGAACACCTCATCCGGATCCTCAAGGTATCCTGCATGAAGTTTACGTTGATAAATATATTCGCCATTATCCCTCTGTTCTGTGAGGGAAGAGAGTGCTCTCTCAAATACAGATGTCGCTATTATATTCAGAGGAACTCCCAGCTCCATGGCACTGCTGACTGTCCATCTTCCGGTACCTTTTTGCCCTGCGGCGTCAAGGATAGTGTCCAGAACATAATTACCCGATTTGTCCTTGTGTCTGAGTATATCGGCAGTAATCTCCATCAGATAACTCTTAAGCTTTCCCTCGTTGTATGACTGGAAATAGTTTCCTATTTCATCATTGCTCTTCTTATAGAGCCTCTTTAAAAGAAAATAGATCTCACTTATTAGCTGCATGTCGGCATACTCAATGCCATTGTGTACCATCTTTACAAAATGTCCGGCACCACCGGGGCCTGTCCACTCACAGCATGCTGTTCCATCATCTGCCTTTGCTGCAATATTCATAAATATCGGCTTTATGTGGGGCCAAGCCTCTTTTGACCCTCCGGGCATTATGGAAGGACCTTTCAATGCTCCCTCCTCTCCTCCTGAAATACCTGTTCCTATATAATAGAGCCCCTTGGATTCCACATATTTCACCCTTCGGTCTGTATCTTTGTAAAAAGAGTTTCCTCCGTCAATAATTATATCTCCTTGAGAGAGAATCGGAAGAAGTTGGTCAATTATAGTGTCAACAGCCTCCCCGGCCTTAACCATTAGCATTACTCTCCTTGGTGAGGCAAGAGACCCTACAAACTCTTCCAGATTGTAAAATGGTATGATATTCTTCCCTTTCGCCTTGCCGGAGGCAAACTTCTTCGTAACTTCCCCTGTCCGGTTATACACCGAAACTTTATATCCTTTACTCTCGATGTTGAGAACGAGATTCTCACCCATTACGGCCAGGCCGATAAGTCCTATGTCAGTTTTTTCCATATTTTTCAAATCGAATCTAAATTTAGAAATAAACAATATTTATCGCAACAAGTTTATAATTTTGTATGTAAAGTAAACCGCATATTATGAATTTAGCCAAATCAGCATTAATAATTATATGCTCAACAGCAATTTTAATCTCTTGCAAAGGGAAAAGAGAAGCAGCACCGGTGTCGGAAAAAGGTATCCTGAAGATGATAGAGGTCCCATCCATAATTACTGATCCGAAGGAGGAAGCCCTCTATATTGCTGACCACTTCTGGGATAATGTAGACTTTAATGATACTTCATATATAGCAAACAAGCAGGCTCTCAATACACACTTCAGTGCCTATGTTCAAAATCTGACCACCGTTCCCCACGATGCAGCCCTGAAATCTGTTACAAA
The DNA here is from genome assembly GCA_028690215.1 of Bacteroidales bacterium. Taxonomy (GTDB): domain Bacteria; phylum Bacteroidota; class Bacteroidia; order Bacteroidales; family UBA932; genus Bact-08. Next base: position 13,558 of record JAQVBQ010000015.1, read on the forward strand.
ACTTGCAGACAGCTCCATAGCAGGTAATCCAAGGATGATGATGAAGATACAGGAGATGTTTGAGACAGCTTTTTACCACCCAAACTCAATATTCAGAAATGAAGAGCTCTATATTGCCATACTGCAACGATATATTCAATCTGGCAAGCCTGAGGAGGTTGTCAGGGAGCGCCTCACAAATCAGTTGAACCTTGCATTGAAAAACCGTTTGGGAACTAAAGCCCTCGACTTCTCATTTGTAAATGCCGACGGAAGGGAGAGCTCTCTATATAAAATTTCATCAGATTATCTGATTTTAATGTTTTATGATCCGGATTGTCCGACTTGCAAAGCAACAATGCAGAGTATGGAATCTTCTCCGATTCTGGCAGCAGCTGAAGGGAAGTTGAAGATTTTGACAATATATGCAGGGGTAGATTTTGAGAATTGGAAATCTCATGTTCCAAAACTGAGTAAAAAATGGATAAACGGGTGTAATAAGGATCTTACGATAATGGATGGATCTCTTTACGACATGAGACCGACTCCATCTCTATACATGCTGGACAGATCCAAGACTGTTCTGATGAAAGATGCACCTTACGAGGCAATTGAGGCTTTCGTTGCAGATCAAGTCACAGGAAAAGCTGTTAGATAACCTCAATAACTTCGTTGCTCTCCAGATACCATAAATATCCCTGCACCGGAGTCCCTGAAATTTTTTCTACCTGTCTGACATACCCGGCAACTTGATTAATGTAAGAGCTTTTCTTGATATCTCCGAACTTAAAATCGATAACGATTGCCCTATCCTTGTCAATGAGTACTCTGTCAGGGCGACTAACATCGCCTCCAGGATTCAGAATCTCCAGTTCATTGTATATCCTGTATGTGGAATCAAACCAATGCCTATCCCTTACTCCTGAGAGTAATAAAGAGAGATGAGAGGTTATCTCTTGTTCCTCTTCTGCCCGGAGTTCACCTGCTGTAACAGCCCTCCTCACACATGCAGGAAGGTCCTCTTCGGTGTAGACCCCGGCAAGAATGTTGTGCATTATGACGCCATAATTTCTCTTACTCTCCTTATCAAAAAATTCCCCTGCCTTTAATGCAAGTCGCAGCCTTTTTCCGGGAGCCACAGATATGTATTGATCTTCATATATTATTCTGTCCTGACGACTCTCCTGTTTCACTTCTGACCAGCTTCCCATGTTGAATTCCAGATTCTCATTCAGCTGTTCACTTAAAAAATCGTACATGATACCGGAAAGAGTATTCGGGTTTTTTCCCTTATCCTTTCCATCAGAGAGTGGTTTCGGCGAATATACTATAAGTTCCTGCTTTGCTCTTGTAAAAGCTACATAGGCGATATTCAGATTGTCGATAAAGGCTTTTTCTCTCTCCTGCAGGTAGTCTTTTGCAAAAATCGTCATTGCTAGATCTTTTTTATAGGTTACAGGCAGGTAAGGAATCGTGTTGAATGGTTTTCTGTCCGGTTTGCACCATATTGTAGGGCCCTTCGTATGATCCAGGCCAATGTCAAAAAACGGAACTATCACCGCCTTCATTCCCAAGCCTTTTGATTTGTGAACAGTCATGACTCTGATTGCGTTCTGTTCATCGGGTGATGCTAGTGAGAGTTTATCCCACTTTGTATCAAACCATTCAAGGAACGAGTTGAGGTCCGGTTTCTTGTTTATAAGATACTCAGAGACAGCATCCATAAATCCCTGAATATATGGATAATCCGATTGATCAACACCTCCCGGCAAGAATTCAATGACTTTTTCACACATCTCGTATAATGGTAACCGGATAATCTCCCCTGCCGGTATTCCGCGTACTCCCTCAAATTCCGCAATTGTTGCGTTTATCGGGTCTTCGGGGTTATTGAGATACCTCAGTAGGGAGATAATCTTTCTGACTCCGGAGGATGAAGAGACAAGCAGTGACTCATTGGAGACAACAGGAAATCCGCTTTCAATAAGCTTGTTGACAACCATCACACCCTCTTTGTTTGCTCTTACGAGAATTGCAATATCACTGTAAGGGAATCCTGACTCTTTAAGAGCAGTAATCTGGGAAGGCAACTCTTCCAGTACACTCTCCTTCCATTTTTTGTCTTCATTGTCAACGAATTTTACCTTGACGTGTCCCTCTCTGCCCTTGTTCACAATACAGACACTCTGTTGAGAATCTGAATATATTGATCTTGCCGTGCTGCTCTCTTCTCCCAGCAAAATGTCGCATCTGGCTGCTGCATATGAAAAGAAGCGGTTATTGAATTCTACGATATTTTCAAACGAGCGCCAGTTCTCGTCAAGTGGTCTCTCTTCAATCTGATCCGGTGAAAAATCATTATAAATTCCTGTGTTCAGCAGTGTCCATTCCGACCCTCTCCATCGGTAGATGCTCTGTTTTATATCACCTACTAAAAGATTCAGATTACCTGAAGCCACACTATTTTTTATCAATGGCTTAAAATTGTTCCACTGCATCAGAGATGTATCCTGGAACTCGTCCAGCATGAAGTGGTCATATCTGGTCCCTATCTTTTCGTATATGAACGGGGTATCACTTCCGTCAATTATATTGTTCAATATCTCAGTGGTCTCTGAAAGGAGCAATATATTGTTCTCCTTTGAATACTTCTGTACCTTATTGTTGATGTCAATCAGTATACCAAGAGTATAGATATTACTTCTGACATACTGTGCTGATTTTCGCTCAATCCACCTCTCCTGAAGCTGAACAGTTCTTGTTACAAGTTCAAGTAATGATTCTCTGTAGGCAGACTCAATCGCATTGAAAAGTGGCGGATCACTCTTTATAATAGAATTTGCATACCAATTGCCGAAATCCTCAGTCAGTGAAATAAGGCTCTCCGGAGCAACATCATAATCACCATTAGCTATCTTATCGTAAAACTTTAGTTTACTTCTATTTCCATTCTTAAAATTATCACTTCTCAGTCCATACTTATCTAGGGTTGAAATGAACTCCTTTGCGATTTCTGTAACCTCACTATCGTAGCTTTTGATTACCACATCAAGATCGTCAATAAACCCGCGCAAAGTTTTCTTTGTCAATGTCTCCCCGTCAAACTCTCCTTTAACAACCTTGAAACTCTCTTTGAACATATTCTTGGCCAGCGCATTGATTCCACCCCTGACATCCCAGGATTTCTCATCCTCTATAGAATCAGAGGAGAATTGAATCAGCCAGTCAAGCAGCTCTTCGTTTTCGGTAAGGTCCAGCTCCTGTATCATCAGATCTATCGCCTCACTTATCACAAGATCATCATCCAGCTCTATATTGTAAGATCCGCTCTTGCCGATTTCTCTGGCAAATGCTCTCATTGTCTGTTGAAAAAAACGGTCAATAGTGCTTATATTGAACGATGAGAAGTTATGAAGTATCCCTATCAATCTCTCTCTTGCAACAGGATTGGATGCAGATCTCTTGAAAAGCTCCTCAATCACCCTGCGCTTCATCTCCTCTGTCGCCTTGTTGGTAAAGGTGACTGCCAGCACATGCCTGAATGCCTCCTTATTATGCTCGATAAGATTGAGGTACTCTGCGGTAAGATTATAAGTCTTTCCCGAACCTGCCGATGCTTTCAATATTTTGAGATATCCCATTTTTATCTGCAAATAATTTTAAAAGGACAATACTCACAATTTTTATCATTTTGGGTCTGGCTGAAAGGTGTCTCCTTATCAAAAAGCTCTGACAATTTTGAGGCAAGGAGTGGCATAAAGCTCTCTGACACTTCGTTATCAATAGTCCTGAGATAACGTTTTGTTGTAAAAATGCTTCTTAGCATATATGGTTCTATAACATCAGCCATCATTTCGTCAAGAACTACCGCATAGAGAATGAGTTGCAGCATTATTGCATCGCCCTTATCCTGTTTATCGGAAAACATCCTCTCATAATTAAATCCAACCGTGAACGCCCCTTTTCCTGTCTTATAATCGACTATTCTCCTCCCATCAGCAGTTCTATCCAGCCTATCAATGACACCCTTGAATTTCAAAGAAAAGCCCTCTCTCAATTCAACTGTCTTTTCTACAATCTTTTCAGAATCTAAATAATCAAAAGGAGCTATTTTTGAATCGAAAGAGATGGTCTGCCTTACATACTTTTTGATCAGAGTCTTTATTAACAGATTACGACCGGTAATCTCCTGCATATTCATAACTTTCAGAAATGAGTCCTTAATAGCTCTTTCAATCAGCTCATCACTCTTTAGAAGCATCTTTAACATTTCCGGTGATACCACATTACCCTTGAATCCGGAATAGAGGTTGTTCATCACATCATGGAATATGGAACCGAAAGTTTTCGCTTCAACTCCCTCCTCAACTGTCTCCTCCTCTTTCAGACCTTTAATGTACTGAAAATAAAACCTCAACGAGCATGTTATATAAGTGTTGATAGCACTGGCAGAGAGAGCACTGCTCCCTCCGGGCATATACATTTCGTTCAACTTTTTGATTATCACATCACTCTTTGAGATTGAAATCTCTCTGACAGGCGGTATCTCACTCCTCTGTGCAGATATGCTCTCCTTAATCTCTACACCGAAGTGGTATTTCAGTTGATATATGTACCTGCTCATCTCTCCACTTTTAAAACCCTCACTTCTTGTATCATACAACAAGAATACCCTCTTGGCTCTTGATATCAGCCGGTAAAAAAGATAGGCTGAGACAGTGTCATTGTACTCCATGTCCGGGAGAGAGAACCCTCGTCTTAATGTGGCAGGGATAAAGGAATTAGAGAATGATTTGCCCGGGAAAACCCCTTCATTCATTGAGCATATTATCACGTTCTCAAAATCGAGTGCTCTTGTCTCAAGCACACCCATTACCTGAAGACCACTCAAAGGCTCGCCTCTGAAAGGAATAGTGGTGCTGTTTATGATCTGTTCCAAAATCCTGATATAGGTATCTGTGTTGACCTGAGGCAAAAGATCTCTGAGTCTTGTTATGGAAGTATATAGGGTATATATAAACTCCTTCTCTACAGCCCCAAGCTCAACAGAGTTATTCATATGGCCCAGGATGTCAAGCAAGTACGATGAAACATCCTTAACCTCCCTGAAAATTAACTTAAACAGAGGGTGACTATCAAATTCAGAACTCTTTATATAGACCATATTGAATTTGACTATCCTCCCTATTAGAGTCGTAGCCTCATCACCTGCAATTGTCCTGATATAGTTGTGTCTCAAGACAGGCAGTACTCTCCTGTAGTATGAAACACCTCTCTGAAGTTCCAGAATACTCTCTATAAGCGATACTATTGAACCCTGTTTAAGAGGATATCCCATAGTGACATTTACCCCCTCAACCTCCTCCGGGATTGAATATATAACCGGCATGAGCAAAGACTCATCAGGAAGCACTACGGCCGTATCGATTCCACCTCCAACATCTTTTATAATATTCATCACCCTCTTTGCCTGTCCGGTTGATGAAGGGACCCCTGTCACCTCAATGGAACAGGCTGGCGTGTCATCTATATTTAGCTGCATGGAAGAGGGAAAGTTGCTCAAATTTTCATCCATAAAAAATGAGGAACGGTTATCCCTGTTCTTTATCATCTCTCCTGCATAATCCCAGTAAAAATCGGCAAGGCCTCTCTTTTTCAGCATGTTCATCAGGATTTTCTCGCATGGATTCAATGCATTAAATCCGATAAATACCACTTTTCGATAGGCGAATAGTGACTTAAAGAGAGTCTCTTCCAGATAAGTTCCCTCTTTGATTGATGAGGCCACTTTTCTGTATATCATCCCCTCGTATCCGACAGAGCGCTCAGAAAGCTCTTTCGTAAAACTCTCATATAGAGGAGAAAGCACCTCCCAGACTGCCCTGAATTTCTGTTTTTCATCGCTGTTACCCACAGGAAGAAAATTATTCCAGAATTGTCGGATAGCCTCCATCTGCCTTTGAGTCAGAAAAGAGTAATCACTCTCGATCTCCTTGAGGTCTTTTATATTTGCAAAAAGCATGGCAGCATCAGCCATGTATTTGTCAACATCATCGAAATCTGAGAGTATTATATCTCCCCAAAAGATAAACTCGTCAAAGCTCTCTTTTTTAGATGAGATATTGTTGTAATTCTTCCATAGAATTGTAAGTGCCTCAATCCTCTCTACCTGTTCATATCCGGAAAGACTCGTAAACAGATCGTTTATTGTGGTTATTTTTGGCGAAAAGAGAGGTTCCCGCGCAACTGAGGCTAATGCCCTCTGGAAAAAAAGGCCTGCCCTGCGATTTGGAAAAACGAAACAGTAATCTGAAATCGCCCTTCCCTCTTTCTCATAAAAAAGTGATGCTATGGAGGTGAGAAAATTCATCAGACTCTTTTTCTCAGCTCTTCAGCCAGTTTTTCGTATCCAGGTTTACCCAAAAGCGCAAACATATTTTTTTTGTAATCCTCAACTCCCGGTTGGTCAAAAGGATTTATGTCAATCATATAAGCACTTACTCCACATGCAAATTCAAAGAAATAGAAGAGTGCACCAAGTGTATATTCAGATATCTCCTCTATCTCAACCTGAATGTTAGGTACACCACCGTCCACATGAGCTATGCGTGTACCAAGCTCTGCCATTTTATTGCACTCATCAAGCCTTTTACCTGAGAGAAAATTGAGTCCGTCAAGATTTTGCGGATCATCAGATATTACCATCTTCCTGGCAGGTTTCCTGACACTTAACACTGTTTCAAACAAAATTCTCTCTCCGTTCTGTATGTATTGGCCCATTGAGTGAAGATCTGTCGTGAAATTCACCGATGATGGGTAAATACCCTTCCCCTCCTTGCCTTCGCTCTCTCCGAAGAGCTGTTTCCACCACTCTGCAAAATATTGGAGCTTCGGGTTATAGTTGACCAGAATCTCAATTTTCCACCCTTTTGAATAGAGGGCGTTCCTGACAGATGCATACTCAATGGCCGGATTATCTTCACTTTTATTGTAACAGATATCTTTCATATCTGAAGCCCCCTTAAGCATTGATTTTATGTTAAATCCTGCAAGAGCTATCGGGAGAAGCCCCACAGGTGTCAATACTGAGTAACGGCCTCCAACATCATCAGGTATAACGAATGTAGTATAACCCTCCTGGGTTGCAAGTCCTTTCAAAGCTCCTCTGGCCTGATCGGTTACCGCAACAATTCTTTCTGAAGACTCCTGTTTACCATATTTTTCCTCAAAGTGCTGCTTTATTATTCTAAAAGCGACAGCCGGCTCAGTTGTTGTCCCGGATTTTGAGACCACAACACATGCTGAAGATCTCTCCTTCAAAAGCTCCATGAGCTCAGACATATAGTCCTCCGAGAGGTTCTGACCCGCAAATACTATAGCCGGAGTGCTGTTTTTGCCTAAATGAAGCGAGAAAGAATGCGATAGTGCGTCGATTGCAGCTTTTGATCCCAGATAGGAGCCGCCGATACCAACGACAACGACTACCTCAACACTGTTCCTCCATCGGGTGGCAACGTTTTCAATCTTATCAATAAGCTCATCACCTATCTGTGATGGAAGTTCAAGCCAGCCCAGAAAGTCGTTCCCTCTTCCGGTTCCATTTATAAGTGTGTCGTATGTTTCTAAAGCCCTCTTTTTTGCAGAAGAGATCTCATCTTCTCTCAAAAAGCCTTTAACTGATTGCCAGTCAACCTTTATTATATTTTTCATATCTCAACATTTTTTATTTTTCTATTCTAACTTGTCAGAGAGTTCCCTCATGACTATAGAGGCTTTCTCATTACCGTAAAGTATTCTGTACATTGCATCTGCTACAGGCATATCTGCATTATAAAGGCAATTGAGCTCATTAATGCATTTAGTGCCATAATAGCCCTCTGCCACCATTTTTGTCTCCAGCAAGGCACTTCTGACAGGATAACCCTTACCTATCATTGTACCAAAAGTCCTGTTTCTGCTGAACTGAGAATAACATGTTACCAGCAGGTCGCCCAGATATGCACTCTTGGTTGTAGCTCTTTCTGAATCCGGATGAGCGACATGCAGAAAACGCCTCATCTCATGAAATGCATTTGTAACAAGTACAGCCATGAAATTATCTCCATAGCCCAGCGATATGGCAACACCTGCAGCAATGGCATATATATTTTTTAAAACGGCTGCATATTCGACTCCGAAAATATCAGTTCCTGGAATGGTTCTTATATAATTACAAGAGAGCAGTTTACAGAGACTTTTTGCGGTTTCCTTGTTCTTACTTGACAAGGTAAGATATGAAAGCCTCTCCAAGGCAACCTCCTCTGCATGGCACGGTCCGCTTACAACACCTATTCTGCTGAATGGTATTTTGTGGACACGATGGAAATACTCGGCAATAGTTATATTGTCTCCGGGAATGATGCCTTTTATTGCAGAAATGACAAACTTATCCTTCAGGCTCCTGATTTTGGATGCCTCTGCCGGAAAATATGCAGACGGGATACAGAAGAGAAGGACATCTGCACTCTCAACAGCATAGTTTATATCGTTTGAGAAAGTTATTCTCGATGTGTCAAATTTTACCCCTTGGAGATATGACGGGTTATGTCCGGTAGATATTATTGAATCAATAACTTCCTGACTTCTGATATACCATACAATCTCCCTGCAGTTGTTCAGCATAAGCTTTACCAATGCAGTAGCCCAACTTCCTCCTCCTATGACTGCGTAGCGTAGATTGCCTCTTTCCAGATAATTTTCCATAATAAGACAAATATACCGAAAATAGGACATTCTCGAAATAAATCCATACTTTTGTGATGTTCTAAGAGCTTAAATATGAAATATAAAAGATTGTACGACAAGGTTTTGAACAGGGAGTTCCTGAGTTGTGGGGAGGGCATTGATCTGTTCAGCAAAATACCTGTCAATGAGCTTTTTTCACTTGCCGACAAGGTTCGTTTCATCCATAATCCGGCTTCGAGAGTAAGCTGGCAGATTGACCGCAACGTGAACTATACAAACGTATGTATTTCCGGCTGCCTTTTCTGCAATTTTCACTGCACACTCTCTCAGAAAGAGAAAAGTTTCACTATATCCAAAGACGAATACCTGAAAAAAATAGAGGAGCTTCACAATCTCGGAGGAGACCAGTTGCTGCTCCAGGGAGGCTTACATCCCCACTATGGGATTGAGTTTTATGAAGAGTTATTCAGAGAGATAAAATCCATTGACCCTCTGATAAAGCTGAATGCTCTCGGACCTCCTGAGGTTGCTCATATATCAAAAGTCAGCAACATATCTATAAAAGAGACTCTGGAACGGCTTGCAAAAGCAGGATTGAGCTCTCTTCCGGGAGCCGGGGCAGAGATACTCTCAGAGAGAGTTAGAAAAATCATCTCACCTGGTAAGCCATCTGCCGCTAAGTGGATTGAGGTGATGAAAGAGGCCCATAAATCAGGATTAGGTACAACTGCAACAATGGTCTACGGCCATATTGAGACTCTGGAGGAGAGAATTGAGCATCTGATCACCATAAGGGATTTGCAGGCTCAGAAACCGGAGGATTGCCCCGGCTTCAGGGCATTTATAGGATGGCCTATGCAAGTTGAGGGAACTAAGCTTTCGCAGTTGTATGATATTAAGCCATTATCGTTGTTGGAACATCTGAAGATGGTGGCAATATCGAGAATAATGCTTTGCAATATAGACCACATACAGGCATCGTGGCTCACAATAGGAAGGTCTGCGGGAATAATGGCCCTTCACTGCGGTGCAGATGACATGGGGTCAATAATGATTGAAGAGAATGTGGTCTCATCCGCAGGTGCAAGCAACTATATGGATGCCGCAAAGATGCAGGAATCAATCAGGGAAGCAGGGTTTGACCCGTGGCTGAGGAATCAGGATTACTCTCCAAGATAGACTGGTAGCCGATATCAGGAGGCAGATCGGGACGCAGGGCTGCCTCGACCGCCAACTTGTCACATCTTTCATTTTCAGGATGCCCGGCATGGCCTTTGATCCATACAAATTTCACTCTGTGCTTTCTGTAAAGTACCAGGAACTCTTTCCAGAGATCCGGATTCATTTTTTTTGCAAAATTCTTTTTCTCCCAACCGAAGAGCCATCCTTTGTTAACAGCATCACACACATAGGAGGAGTCACTGTATACACAGATCTCTGCATTTTTCCGCTTGACAGCCTCAATCCCCCTGATGACAGCCAAGAGTTCCATTCTGTTATTGGTAGTTAAGGAGAAGCCCTCAGACAACTCTTTATAGTGGGAACCTGATTTTAGTACAACCCCATAGCCTCCGGGCCCCGGGTTTCCCCTTGACGCTCCGTCGGTAAATATCTGGATCATTGTTGTCTCTCCGAAGTAGTTTGTTCCGAAACCAGAATGTTTGACCTTAATTCGTCAAAATCCTGCCTGTTTCTGTATATATCACATGCACAATAGATGGCAGACAACATAGATGAAGCATTCGCCCTGTTTTTGCCAGCAATTTCAAACGCAGTTCCGTGATCCGGAGATGTCCTGACAACAGGCAGTCCTGCAGTAAAATTCACGCCATTTTCAAAAGCAAGGGTTTTGAATGGTATCAATCCCTGATCGTGGTACATAGCAAGTACAGCGTCGAACTTACCCATCATCTCGCTGCCGAAGAATCCGTCAGGTGAATATGGCCCGAAAGCAAGTATACCCTCATCGGATGCCTGCTTGACAGCCTGTTTTATAATCTCTGTCTCCTCATTTCCGATAAGACCCTGATCACCACAATGCGGATTGAGTCCCATAACGGCTATTTTTGGTGAGTGGATAGCAAAATCCCTTTTCAGAGAGTGAGACATTATCCGGAGTTTATCTACTATCAGTTTTGTTGTAATGTGGGATGAAACCTCTGAGAGTGGTATATGATTGGTAACAAGACCTACTTTTATCCTATCAGAAACCATAAACATAAGGGTGTCCTTGGTGCCAAAAACATTGCCAAGATATTCAGTGTGGCCTGTAAAATTGAATCCTCCCTTACTGACCTCGAACTTATTGAAAGGACCGGTTACAAGTACATCGATATTTTTCATTTTCAAATCCTTGACAGCCTCCTCAAGTGCCATCATTGCGGCTCTCGCTCCATCCTCACTTTGCTTTCCCGGATCTGACTGTATAGTGTCGGGAATGCAGTTGATTATGTTCACTCTCTTGCTGTGTGCCTCTCTTGGTGAGTTGATAACATTGGCAGAGAAGTTTTCTGTATCAGGACTATGTTTCTTATAAATACCAATTACCTTAGATGAACCGTATATTACAGGGATGCATGAGTCGAGCAGTCTTGAGTCTGAAAGTGCCTTTATTATTACTTCTGAGGATATGCTGTTTATATCTCCTTGTGAGATCCCTACAACTATTTTATTATTCATCAGCTTTATATCTAAATTTGATGCAAGATACAAAAAAACAATAAGATTCTTATATTTGCGTATATGTCATCTATTCTGGACAGCGATATTAAGTTTCTCCCCGGTATCGGCCCCAAAAGAGCTGAACTGCTAGCCTCTGAGCTGAACATCAGAACCTTCAGGGACATGCTTTATTTTTTCCCTTTCCGATATCTGGACAGAACCCGGATCTACTCGATTTCCGAGATAGATCCCGAGATGAGTCATATTCAGCTGAGAGGAAAGATTGTCAGAATTAATCTAAGCGGAGATAAGGGCAGGAAAAAGAGGCTGGTAGCAACCCTTGCAGATGCAACAGGTGTAATAGACCTTGTTTTCTTTCAGGGAATCAAATGGATAAAGGATAAGATTAAAATCAACAATGAATATATTGTTTTTGGTAAACCTACAGTCTTTAACCAGACAATCAATCTTGTCCATCCGGAGATAGACCCTGCCAATGATGATAACTCGCTATACAGCGGGAATATGATAGGAATCTATTCATCCACCGAGAGACTCAAGGAGGCGGGATTCACCAACAAACAGGTTGCAAAACTGGAGGCGCTTCTTATAAAGATGGCCGGAGATTCTATCTATGAAACACTTCCACCATACATTACCGAGGCAAGAAAGCTTCTCCCGTTAAGATCCTCTTTAAAACTAATACACTTCCCGACAAACCAGACTTTATTAAATCAGGCACGTTACAGGCTCAAGATGGAGGAGCTGCTCTATCTTCAACTCTCACTGCTGCGTCAGAAAAATTTAAGAGAGGGTTATACTCGAGGATTCATAATGCCGCGGGTCGGTGATTATTTCAACTCCTGCTTTAAGAATATCCCGTTTGAACTGACTAATGCACAAAAAAGAGTAATAAAAGAGATCCGTGCTGACATGATAAGCGGCAAACAGATGAATCGGCTTCTTCAGGGCGACGTCGGCAGCGGCAAAACCATGGTGGCTGTATTGTGTGCGCTCTTGGCTGCAGACAATGGATTTCAGTCATGTATCATGGCACCGACTGAGGTGCTTGCCAATCAGCACTACAAAGGTGCGACAAAGACAATCGAAGGTTCGGGAATCAAGATTGCCATTCTTACAGGTAATACAAAGGCATCTGAAAGAGATAGAATACTGGAAGAGCTCTCTCAGGGTAAAATACATATTCTTTTCGGCACCCATGCACTCCTAGAAGACAGAGTAATATTTAAAAATCTGGGATTGGCAGTTATTGACGAACAACACCGGTTCGGAGTAGATCAGAGGGCCAGATTGTGGACAAAATCAGAGGAGTTTCCTCATATACTTGTTATGACAGCCACTCCTATCCCAAGGACTCTTGCAATGACACTGTATGGGGATCTGGACATCTCTGTAATTGATGAGTTGCCACCCGGCAGGAAACCGGTTAAGACCATACATGCCTCAGAGAATCAGAGAATGAGAATATTCGATTTCATGAAAGAGCAGATAAAATCCGGGAGACAGGTTTTTGTCGTCTACCCTCTTATCAAAGAGAGTGAAAAGATGGACTACAAGAATCTTCAGGATGGTTATGAACAGATTGTCAAATATTTTCCTGCACCAGAATATATAACTGCCGTAGTTCACGGCCAACAGAAAAATGAAGACAAGGCATACGATATGTCACTTTTTTCTGAGGGTAAGGCAAACATTCTTGTCTCGACATCTGTTATTGAAGTTGGTGTGGATGTACCAAACGCCTCTGTGATGGTTATCGAGAGTGCTGAAAGGTTTGGTCTCTCCCAGTTACATCAGCTGAGAGGTCGTGTCGGCAGAGGAACAGAAAACTCATATTGCATACTCATGACCGGATACAAGATGAGCAAGGAGTCCAAGCAAAGAATCGACCTTCTCTGTTCAACACAGGACGGTTTTGAGCTGGCAGAGGCTGATCTGAGGATGAGAGGTCCGGGAGATCTTGAGGGGACACAGCAAAGCGGTCTGGCAATGGAATTACATATTTCAGACCTGGCAAAGGACTCTCAGATATTGGAGGAGGCAAGGAAAATTGCCACTTCGGTACTAACAGAGGATCCATACCTTGAGAACGAGAAAAACAGAATTTTAAAAGAGGTACTCTCAACTCTAAAAAAAGAGGAGAGGGACTATTCGAAGATAAGTTAGTTAAAATAGGAAATTATGAAATATATCGGAGCACATGTAAGCGCATCAGGCGGTGTTGAAAACGCACCTGTAAATGCACATCAGATCGGAGCAACAGCTTTTGCACTCTTCACAAAGAACCAGAGGCAGTGGTTTTCCGCCCCACTGAGCAAGAAGAGTATTGAGCTCTTCAAGGAGAGATGTAATGAGTTAGGGTACAAACCGAACCAGATACTCCCTCACGACAGCTATCTGATCAATCTAGGACATCCTGAGAAAGAGGGGCTTGACAAATCTAGGGCGGCATTCCTCGATGAGATGCAGCGCTGTGAACAGTTGGGACTCGACCGTCTGAACTTCCACCCGGGGAGTCACCTTACAAAGGTGAGTATTGACGAGTGTCTGCGAACCATTTCAGAATCTATCAATTTTGCTCTGGACAAAACCAAAGGAGTAATAGCAGTAATTGAGAATACTGCAGGACAGGGCAGTAATCTGGGTCACACCTTTGAACAGATTGCCCAGATTATTCACTATGTTGAAGACAAGCAAAGGGTCGGCGTATGCATCGACACATGCCACTCATTCGCTGCAGGTTACAATCTTTCAACAACCGAGGGATTCACAGATACCTTCAGCCATTTCGAGAAGACCGTAGGCATACAATACCTCAAGGGTATGCACCTTAACGGAGCCAAAAAGGATTTAAACTCGAGGGTGGACAGACATGACTCAATAGAACAGGGGACACTAGGTACAGAGGTGTTCAAATTGATAATGAAAGATCCTCGATTTGATGATATGCCACTTATCCTGGAAACCCCTAACGAGGAGATCTGGAAAGAGGAGATTGAGCTTCTTAAAAGCTATGTTTTACCACGCTGATTTCAGCCCTACGGTTCTGTTAAAAATAGGGTTCTCTGCCGATGACTCAGAATCCTTTACAAAGTAGCCGATTCTTTCAAACTGAACCGCAATATTTGATTTATCCTCAAAGAGTGCGGGTTCACAATATCCTGTCGCATATTCAAGCGAATGAGGATTCAGAAAATCTGTGTATTGTTTGTCCTCAGGAATAGAATCCATCTCTGCTTCTGTGAAGAGTCTGTCAAAAAGGCGAACCTGAGCTGTCTTTGCATGCTCAACCGATACCCAGTGAATAGTACCCTTTACAGATCTCCACTCTCCGCCACCCGGACGGCTTGTAGGATCGTAGGTACATCTGATTTCAGTTATATTACCTTCACTATCCTTTATCACCTCCTCACACTTGATTATATATGAATATTTCAAGCGAACCTCACCGCCTGGCTGCAGTCTGAAGTATTTTTTAGGAGGATTCTCCATGAAATCGTCTCTCTCGATATATAACTCCTTTGAGAACGGAATGGTCCTGGTTGGTCCCTCTGTGTCAGCAGGGTTCATAAGCGCAGTCATATTCTCTGTCTGGCCTTCAGGGTAATTTGTAATGACAAGCTTCACAGGATTCAATACTGCCATGTAGCGGTTTGATCTCTTGTTCAAATCCTCCCTTACACACCACTCCAGAAGAGAAAGGTCTATTATATTATCCCTTTTGGCAACACCGACCTTGTCTGCAAACATTCTTATACTCTCCGGAGTATATCCCCTTCTTCTCAAACCACAGATAGTCGGCATACGGGGATCATCCCAACCGGATACAACATTTGTCCTCACAAGCTCAAGAAGTTTTCTCTTGCTCATAACAGTATATGTCAAGTTGAGACGCGCAAATTCATATTGATGAGACGGGAAAATCTCAAGCTTCTCAATAAACCAGTCATAGAGCGGTCTGTGTACATCAAATTCAAGAGTACATATTGAGTGAGTGATATTCTCTATAGAGTCGCTCTGACCATGAGCATAGTCATACATAGGATAGATGCACCATTTGTCACCAGTTCTGTGGTGACTTGTATGAATTATCCTGTACAATATAGGGTCACGGAATAGCATATTTGGATGAGCCATATCAATCTTTGCTCTTAGAACCTTCTCCCCGTCCATATATTTCCCCTCTCTCATCTCAGCAAAAAGCTTCAGGTTCTCTTCAACACCTCTCTCTCTGTAAGGGCTCGGAGTACCGGGCTGACTTACTGTTCCTCTAGTCACTCTTATCTGCTCCTGATTCTGGTCATCAACATATGCTAGACCCTTTTGAATGAGTTTTTGCGCCCACTCATAAAGCTGTTCGAAGTAGTCAGATGCATAGAGCTCCTTTGCCCATTTAAATCCAAGCCAGGCAATGTCTTCTTTGATGGAATCCACATACTCAACATCCTCCTTTGCAGGATTTGTGTCGTCGAACCTTAGGTTAGTAGCACCTCCGTAGCGTTGGGCAAGTCCGAAATTGAGGCATATGCTCTTCGCATGGCCTATGTGGAGATATCCGTTTGGCTCCGGCGGGAAACGGGTAAGTATCGATTTGTATTTACCTGCGGCCAGGTCATTTTCAATTATCTCTTCCAGAAAATTCAGCGAACGCTCTTTTTCAGGTTCTTTTAACATTTCTTCCATACATCTGTCTTAAATCGGGGCAAATATAAGATTTCTTTACATAACTTTGCAGTTTAAAGTATACAAATTATGGTACAGTCAATGACCGGCTATGGTAAGGCAGAGTGCATACTCGGCCAGAACAAGGTGACAGTGGAGATCCGCTCTGTCAATGGTAAAAATTCAGATATTAACCTGAAAACCTCTCTTATACCGAGGGAGAAAGAGACAGAGACAAGACAGCTGGTGACAAAATATCTGCAACGAGGCAGTATTGACCTTTATACAACTTCCGATTCACTACAGGAGAACACAGGCAAGAGTATAAACAAAGAGGCATTTATGGCATACTACAATCAAATCAAAGAGATAAACAGTATGCTAGGGGAAAAATTCGATGAGGCCGGGCTTCTGTGTACTATTCTGAAATTGCCTGATGTTATCGAAAATCAGAAAAAAGAGGAGAAAGATGAGACTTGGGACGAACTCAGGCAATGCATAGAGAATGCACTGATAATGCTTTGCGGATTCCGGGCAACCGAGGGGGCAAGACTCGCCGAAGATGTAAAAAGCCGCGTCGCTTTGATAACCGGATATGTATCATCTGTAGAGAAATATGAGACACAAAGGGTTGATGCAGTAAAACAGAGACTTGCCTCACGTCTTGAAGAGCTAGCCTGCTCTCCTGACCAAAACCGTCTTGAACAGGAGATTATTTTTTATCTTGAGAAATTGGATATTACCGAAGAGAAGGTTCGTCTGAGACAACACTGCAGCTATTTCCTGGATTGCATGGAAAACGAGCCATTCCCGGGCAAGAAGCTGGGTTTCATTGCTCAGGAGATGGGACGTGAGATAAACACTCTTGGTTCAAAGGCAAATCATGCAGAAATCCAGAAGATTGTCGTCATGATGAAGGATGAACTTGAAAAGATAAAAGAGCAAACTCTTAATATTCTATAATTTAAGAAGAGTTTTCCTCCAAAACATCATCTCCTCGTTATCGGAATGATCGTTCTGGTATCCTCTGTATCCGTGCATACCTCCTGGGTAAAGCATTAGCTCAAAGTGTTTTCCCTCTTTCTGTAATGCATCAATAAGTTGTATCGTGTTCTGCATGTGAACATTGTCATCACCTGTTCCATGTGAGAGGTACAGCAGCGAACCATCTTTGTCCTTGTATTTAGAGACCTTGCCTAAAACGGAAGCACGCTTGTATCCTTCAGGATTATCAGAAGGAGTGTCCATAAATCTTTCGGTATAGTGTGAGTCATATAGCAACCAGTCATAAACTCCTCCTCCGGCAAAACCATACTGAAAATAGTCTGATCCTTCTGTTAGTGCTAAAAGTGTGATTGTTCCACCATAGCTGAATCCGGTTATACCAAATCTGTTTCCATAAACAAAAGGCATTGCTTTGAACAACTTGGCCCACTGGATATAATCCTGAATCTCATAGTTTCCTAAATCTCTGTAAACATAATTGATTCCTTTCTTGCCACAATGTCCTGATGCCCGGTGGTCTATCGTCACCTGAATAACTCCCTCCTGCGCCAGTTTCATAACATTACCGTTAGGTGTTTTCCATGTATCCATAACACTACCTGAGTTCGGACCTCCATAGACATAGAAAAGAACCGGATATCTCTTATTTCTGTCCATATTGACAGGCCAGATCACAGATGCAGGCAGTTTACACCCTTCGTCTGTTCTGATATATGTCATGTCAAATTCAGGGAGAGCCATGAAAAGAGAGTCTGCCCCTTTGCTGTTTTCTATAACCCTGATCTCTCCTGCGGAAACGATAACGGATGCAGGTGGGGTCTTTAAATTTGAGATAATTGCCGAAAACTTGCTCTTGTCAGGAGAGAGGGCAACAGATGTGTAATTGAAATTTCCTGAAGAGATCTTTTCAACTTTTGTTTTACTATGATTTTTCTTCCAGTTAACAACATAAACATCATTTCTGACAGAGGTCTCTCCTCTTGAGGTAAAATACAAGGCTGAGGCAGTTTCATCCACTTCAACCAATTTTGTACCCCAGAAATTTCTTTCAGTCAGTTTTATAGTATTGCCACCTTTGTAATCAATGTAATAAACCTGTTCCCAAAGATCAAAATCCCTGACAAAATAGAGACCCTCCTTACCGGTGCGAAACTCCTCAATCCACTCTATCCATGTAGGTTGTGACTCTTTATATACCACACTCTTCATGCCTTTTTCCGGAGATACTGAATATAGTCTGAAATCATTCTGGTCGCGGTTCATCCACTGCACCAGCAATGCATCCGAAGTAGGAGTCCATATAGGAAGACCAAAATACTGGTCTGTGTTCTTATCAAAATCAGCCCAAATAATCTTACCTGAAGCAATCTCAGCAATACCAATTGTAACATTAGGATTGTTATCTCCGGCTTTTGGATACCTCGTCTCAATGATAGAGCCGTGTTTGCCTTTTGCATCATAAATAGGGAACATTGGCACCTTTGAATCATCAAACTTAAAGAAAGCCAACCTCTTACTATCCGGTGACCACCAGAAAGCCTTGTACATGCTGGAACGGCCAAAAATTTCCTCATAATAGACCCATGAAGCACGTCCATTTAGGATCACAGCTGATCCGTCAAATGTATGTCTGGTTTCTGTCCCTGTTTTGATGACCATTGTATAGAGGTCATTGCTCTTTGTATATGCCAGCATTGTACTGTCCGGAGAGAATGTAGGATTCTTACACTCTTTAGAAATAAGAGCGGATATGTCAATAGTTGATCTCTCCATTTTTGGTGTCTCACGGAGAGATCCCGTTTTCGAGTCATATTCATATGTTACCCGCTTCATATCACTCATTCCGATGAGCTCGAGAGTATTATTATCCTTCCATTGAACAGGTCTTGCGATGTTCTTTACAGCCTGACCCGAAGCTGCCGAGACAATAATCATGGCAGAAACAGAAAGCAATGTCTTCCTTAATTGATTCAAAGTATGCATATTCAGTTTTTAAAAAATTTCTTGTTAAAATTCACGAGGTAGAGATGTTCAACACCCCTCGTGAAAGCTGTGTAGAGCCACTTAAGGTCATCAACAGTAAGTTCATCCCTCCAGAACGGATTATCAACAAAGACCCGCTTCCACTGGCCTCCTTGTGATTTGTGGCAAGTCACAGCTGCAGCAAATTTTATCTGTAAGGCATTGAAATAGCGATCTTCTCTGACTGCTGCAATCCTTTTCCTCTTTGTCCTGTAATTTGAATAGTCGGCATATACCTCATCAAAGAGTCTTTTCTGCTGTTCAGCAGTAAGCGATGCACTCTCACTCTCTAGTGTATCCAGTATTATCTTAGCCTTTATCTCGACATCGTGATAATCCGGAAAACGAAGAGTGGCATCCGCAAAGTTGAGACCATACCGCTCCTCATAATGATTTATATTGAGAAGCTCCGCCACATCACCATTAGCAATAAAGTCAAGCTCCTCAACCTTTTCCAGAAACTGGTAACAATTCTTTACAACCATCACTTTATCACCCTTATTAAGTCTCTCCTCTCTGTAAAGTATAGTTGAGCGTATTCCTTTGTTGTAAAGATTTGCCCTCTTATTTGAACGACAAAGAACAAGTGTTTCGTCCATACCTGCTTTATCGTAACACTCTCCTAGCCTCTCGATAAGATCTCCCCCTGTTATACTCTCTATATCCTCAAATCCTTCAAGATCTATTTTAGGAAAATCAGTTTTCTCCTCCTCTATCATTTTCCTTAATATCGTTGCATTATGAAGTATCCCTGACAATTGAGCCTGTCTCACCACATTTGTCAGACGTGCATAGGTAACACCACCCCAAATACTCAAATAATCTGGATCCAATGCCTTGGATATATCCATACCAACCGGAGGTAATTGTGCCGAATCTCCGATAAGTATGAGTTTATTTCCATTTTTGGAGAATACGTACTTTATAAGATCATCGAGAAGATTTCCTGAACCGAACAGAGAAAGATCACTATTGCCGGTAGAGATTAGAGATGCCTCATCAACAATGAAAAATGTGTTCTCCGACGGATTTACATTTAGCACAAACTGCCCGAACCCGTCAGACAACGATTTCTGTCTGTATATCTGTTTGTGTATGGTAAGCGACTTGGCATTTGTGTAGCCTGAAAGAACCTTGGCAGCCCGGCCGGTAGGAGCCATCAGTATATAGGATTGGCTAAAATCACTCAATGTAGAGACTAATGCCGAGATTGCCGATGTTTTGCCTGTTCCGGCATAACCATTGATAATCATCAACTTGTTATCATCAAGTCCACTAACAAATTTTGACAAGAGATGAAACAGAGAATCCTGACATGGAGTTGCTTCAAAACCAAGATGTAAAACCATCCGTTCGTACAAGAAAACATCCACTGCCATTATCTCACGCTACCTCCATCTATTTACTGACAAAACAAGAATAAGAGGGTATATCTCAAGACGACCGAGTAACATCTCCACACCAAGAAGTAACTTGCCCATTTCAGGTAATGAGGAGTAATTTCCCAAAGAGCCAACAGCACCGAAACCCGGACCACAGTTTGCCATATTTGCAATTGAACCTGAAATTGCTTCTGTAAGCCCGACTCCCATCAGAGATAAGAGCATTGCAACAGCCAATACTATAAACATATAGAGAGCAATAAAGAGGTTAACGGAATGGACAATATCCGGCTCTAAGGCACTGTTACCCACTTTTATAGAGACAACTGCATTTGGGTGCAACTGCCTTACAATCTGCGCTTTTACCGATTTAAAGAAAATCCATATTCTGTCAATTTTTATTCCTCCAGTAGTTGAACCAGAACATGCACAAGAAAGAGTAAAATATGTTATGACTAATATAGAAAATCCCGGCCACACAGATGAATCTTCAGACGCGAATCCTGTTGCCGTACCACATGAAATCACCTGAAAATATCCGTGTCTGAGACATGTTGACAAGTCTTCATATACTCCTGTGAAATAAAGATTCAGGCTTACAATAAACCCGCCCAGAAATATTAATCCAACGTAGAGTCGTACAATAGGCGATTTGAATAGCTGTTTTGAACGTCCTGACACTGCACTGAAAAGTAATCCGAAGTGTAGCCCTGATAAAAGCATAAACACCATTATTATAAGCTCAATATAGAAAGAGTCAAATGACTTGACTGATAGGTTTCTTGTACTGAAACCTCCTGTTGCAATTGTGCTGAAAGAGTGAATTATTGCCTCATATAGAGACATGCCTGCAAACATCAGCAAAATTGTTTCAAGCAATGTTAATCCAACATAAACCGTGGTTATTATTCCAATTGTCTGACGCGCTTTGTATCTGAAATTCTCCTTAGACAGATCGGAAATCTCCATCTTGCTTATCTTCATTCTGAATGACCCTACAGTTGGAAGTATCAACAACATAAACAAGACTACTCCAACTCCGCCAATCCAGTGTGTTGATGCTCTCCAAAAATGCAGTCCTTTGGGAATCCCCTCGACGTTATTGAGAATCGTCGCTCCTGTCGTTGTATAACCTGATACACTTTCAAACCAGGCATTAGCAATCGAGAACTCTCCTCCGTAAAGTATATATGGAAGCATCCCGAATATGCATGAGAAAATCCAGGCAAAGACAACGATTACAAATCCCTCTTTAATATTGATCTCATACTTGCTACTGACAAAAATCAGCGGAAACGCACCGCACACAAATGTAATTATAGCACTCATCATCAATGGCGAGAAAGAGGCATCATAGCCATTCATCGCTGAAACCATTGCTGATATCAACATGAAGACGGCATTCAGAAAGAGAGCCATCCCGATATACCTGCTTACTATGCTATAATTCATGTTGCTGTTGAGCCTTCTTAAGGTTCTTGTTTTCGTCTATGATACTTTTCACCTCCGTATTCAAATCCTGAAGTTCATCATCATTGTCAAACTGCACATTATAACTCTTCCGGTACTCCCTGAAGTTCTTGATACCTCTTGAAATGAGTATTATCGGTGATATGAAGTAGAGGTTCAGGAAATAGTTGAACAATATAACAAGTAAAACTCCTGCTCCAACTGCTATGATACCCGGCATGATACTCCTGTAATACCCCTCTTGCAGCTCTCTTGTATTGTTTGCAAGAGCAGCCTGCGTAAGCAGTCCCAACTGTTTCTTGTATTTTTTGAGATTATAATAGACCGGTCTTAACTCTTTCTGATACCAATCAATTCTTGCAGCTACATCCTGCACCATAATATCTGGCGTCCTATTTATAACTGCAATATAGTCTGAGTATGCATTAGAGAGAGAATCGGCAACAGCAACCTCTTCCACAGAGGTGAAGCTCTTCTTGATAGTTCCTATGTAGTTGTCAAACCTGTCATCAAAGATTATATCTGCACTGCTCGCAGTGGAATCCTTTATAACACGGCTGAGCAATTCAAAATTATACTCGTCCGTTAGTTCAAGAAGCAGCCTTGATGTGTTGATACTGTTTATGTTATCCTTCATGAGGCTTGTGACAGAGTGCCTCATTCTGCTGAACTCAAAGACTGATATGACACTGGAGATAAAAAGGATCACTCCTATAATCACAAAGCCGAGAGAGATTTTTCTGCGGATTCCCATAATTTAAGTTTTATATGCAAATATAAAGAAAGGTTTAAAAAAAGATAACCTTCCGGAAATAATCCGGAAGGCTAACATATTTTTTTACCGATAAATTTAATTATTTAACGGAAGCCATGTGTCCGATCATCTCAAGAACCTTGTTTGAGTAACCCCACTCGTTATCGTACCAAGATACAACTTTTACAAAGTTAGGATTCAATGAGATACCTGCCTCTGCATCAAAAATTGATGTACGTGGATCAGAAAGGAAATCTGAAGAGACAACTGCATCCTCAGTATATCCGAGAACACCCTTCAACTCTGTCTCAGAAGCTTTCTTCATAGCAGCTTTGATTTCATCATAAGTTGCCGGTTTTTCAAGACGGCAGGTAAGGTCTACTACAGATACGTCAACGGTTGGAACACGGAATGACATACCGGTGAGTTTACCCTTCATTTCAGGAAGAACTTTGCCAACAGCCTTAGCAGCACCTGTTGATGACGGGATAATGTTTGCGCCTGCAGCACGTCCGCCTCTCCAGTCTTTAGCTGAAGGTGCATCAACAGTCTTCTGAGTGTTGGTTGTAGCATGTACTGTTGTCATAAGACCCTCAACGATACCGAAGTTCTCGTTAAGAACTTTCACAATCGGAGCAAGGCAGTTTGTTGTACAAGATGCGTTTGATACGATTGACTCGCCTGCATATTTCTTGTGGTTTACACCATATACGAACATAGGAGTATCATCTTTCGAAGGTGCAGACATAATAACTCTCTTTGCACCGGCATCAATATGAAGTTGTGCTGTCTCTTTTGTAAGGAAGAGTCCGGTAGACTCAACAACATACTCAGCACCTACCTCTCCCCATTTAAGGTCAGCAGGATTTTTTTCAGCAGTTACTCTAATAGAATTTCCGTTAACGATAAGCTTTCCATCTTTCACCTCAACAGTACCGTTGAACCTTCCATGAACTGTATCATACATCAACATATAAGCCATATAATCTACACTGATCAAGTCGTTTACAGCAACAACCTGGATATCATCCCTTGACTGAGCAGCACGGAAAACCAAACGGCCGATACGGCCAAAACCATTAATACCTACTTTAATTTTGTTCATCTTACAAATATTTATTAAATTAACGTCTCTTAAATCAACTGCAAATATAAGCACTTTTAAGTAATTCTCCAGCCAAAATTACTATTTTTGCATTCTCGATTTTTAAATTGTTGAATAACACACAATATGAGGAAGATTCTGATTACTAACGACGACGGAGTAAAATCAAAAGGCATATCACAACTGATAGAGATGATGAGACCTTTCGGAGAGATAACAGTTGTAGCACCTTTTGAAGCCCAATCCGGCATGTCGGCTGCATTGACAATAGGCAAACCACTAAGACTCACAGAATTAAGAAGTGATGACGGATTGAAAGTTTATGCATGTTCCGGTACACCTGCCGATTGCGTAAAGATGGCAATGAATCAGATATTTAAAAATGTCCCGCCGGATATGCTCGTATCGGGTATCAATCATGGATCAAATGCGTCTGTAGCATCTTTATATTCAGGCACTTTGGGTGCAGCAATAGAGGGAACAATATACGGAATTCCGTCAATAGGACTCTCACTCTGTTCTCATAGGCCCGATGCCGATTTCTCAGGAGTTTTGCATTATGGGAAAATTATTATTGACAATTTTCTACAAAATCCAGTAAGTCCAAATGTCTATTTAAACGTGAATTTCCCCGACCTGAAACCTGACAAGATCAAGGGCATCAAATTCGCTCAACAAGGAAAGGGACAATGGATAAAAGAGTTTGAGCAGAGAGAGGATCCTTACGGATTCAAATACTACTGGATGACAGGTGAGTTTTTCAACCTTGAACCCAATAACGAAAAATCTGACAACAACATAATTGATAAGGGATATGTGAGCATTGTCGCACATAAGATTGACAATACTGATTACGAAGAGGTCAGAAGGCTTGAATCAATCTGGAAATTATGAAATATTACATCATTGCCGGTGAAGCATCCGGAGATCTTCACGGCTCAAACCTGATGAAGGCTCTCCTGGAAAAGGACCCCGGTGCAGATATCCGGTTCTGGGGCGGCGATCTGATGTCCTCCGCAGGGGGTACTCTGGTGAAGCACTACAAGGAGACGGCAGTGATGGGAATAGTTGAGGTGATTTCAAAACTGGGGCAAATTGCCAAAAACCTTGATTTTTGCAAGAAAGACATTCTGGAATACAATCCAGATGTGGTAATACTTATCGACTACCCGGGTTTTAATTTCAAAATTGCAAAATTTGCACGTAATAATTCAATAAAAGTCTTCTACTACATTCCGCCTACCGTTTGGGCGTGGAAAGAGTGGCGTATTAAGAGTCTAAAAAAATATGTCGACAGACTCTTCATCATATTTCCGTTTGAGGTTGATTTTTACAAAAATAGAGGTATGAAAGCCTTTTATTTCGGCAACCCTCTTTCAGAAAGCATCGCCAATCATGAATGCATGAAAGAGAGCGACGAGTCATTCCGCAAGAGATGCGATTTGAATGACAAGCCGATAATAGCTCTTCTTGCGGGAAGCAGAACCAACGAGGTAAATATTCTCCTGCCCACATTCGTTCAGCTTGAGGAGAGATTCCCTGAATATCAGCTTGTAATAGCAGGAGTAAATTCAATAGACAGAGAGTTATACGAAAAACATATCTCCGGTACAGACATAAGGCTACTGTTTGGAGAGACCTATCACCTGCTGCGTCATGCAAAAGCAACAGCACTATGTTCCGGGACCGCAAGCCTTGAGGCTGCTTTGATCGGTACACCGCAAGTTGTCTGCTATAAAGTAAACATAATTACTGCTGTTATATTCAAAATCCTTATAAAGGTAAAATATGTAAGCCTTACCAACCTCATCTTCAACCAACAGGTTGTCAAAGAGCTACTGCAGTATGATTGCACAGTGGATAATATTTCAAGAGAACTTGAGCGGATTCTCACTGACAAAGAACAGGGCAAGATTCAAAAGCGGTATGACAAACTAAGAAAATTGCTCGGAGAGGCACACGCATCCAGGGATATCGCAAAAGCAATGGTTGAAGAGCTTCACTCAATAATGGATGAAACCCGTTTTTTCAGATATTACAGATCCCCTATGGGCCTCTTCAAGTTGATAGCCGACTCTGAGGCTCTTGTTGAGATAAGATATATCAATGAAGAGGATGAGCAGACATTAAACTCAAAAGGGGCAGTAAAAAGTAACACAATATTGGATGAAACCGCAAGTCAGCTCGATGAGTACTTTTCAGAAAAAAGAAAAGAGTTTGACTTGCCAATCAAGCTTTCAGGCACAGCGTTTCAGAAGAGAGTCTGGAGTGAGCTGTCAATGATACCTTACGGCAAGGTGAAAACATACGGTGAAATTGCATCTATTGTTGAGACAAAAGATGCGAGCAGGGCTGTCGGGAATGCATGCAGGATGAATCCTTTGCCAATAATAATTCCGTGTCACAGGGTGATCGGGGCTAACAATAAACTTACAGGGTTTAATATGGGAATTGACAAAAAGAGCTATTTGTTGGGGCTAGAAAAGGTGTTTGACAATTCTGACATAAATCTATTCAACGCAAACATTAATCAGGATAAATGATATGAATATCAAAGCTTACAAGTATCAGGGTGCAGGCAATGACTTTGTCATTATTGACAATAGAGAAGGTGAAGTTTCACTCTCTCCTGAAAATATACGTCAATTGTGCCACCGCCGGTTTGGCATAGGTGCAGACGGGCTCATGCTTCTTGCAAAGAGTGAGAAATATGATTTTTCAATGAAGTTTTTCAACGCGGATGGAAGCGAAGGCTCAATGTGCGGGAACGGAGGCAGATGTCTGGTAGCTTTTGCATATCACAGAGGCATAAAAAACTATCACTTTGAAGCTATTGACGGGGAGCACCATGCCACAGTGCTTGTTGGTACTCCTATAAAATGTATTGTTGAACTCGAGATGATCGATGTGAATGAAGTTAAGGAATACTCTCCAAAATCGTTCTTTCTGAATACCGGATCACCTCATCTGGTCAATTTTGTAGAGAAGTTGAAGGATTACGACGTTTTGGAACAGGGAAAGTTCTGGAGACATCATCCTAGTTTTCCGGGAGGGACAAATGTAAATTTTGTGCAAGGGAACTGGGGACGGAGTGCCATACCTGATGGTGTAGATCTCTATGTAAGAACATTTGAGCGGGGAGTTGAAGACGAGACATATGCATGCGGCACAGGTGTGACAGCCTCTGCCATTGCATACCATAAGCTTTTTCAGAGGAACCTCTACCCATACGGTACTGTATCAACAAGAATACAGACTGTTGGTGATATCCTTGATGTCAAATTTGACTACAACGGGGCAGACAGCTACACAAATATCAAGCTGAAAGGTCCCGCTACTTTTGTTTTTTCCTGCGATGTTGAGATATAGAATATGAATACTGCGATTTTTCCCGGATCTTTTGACCCCTTCACACTGGGGCATATGGACATTCTGAATTCTGCATTGAAGCTTTTTGACAAGGTCGTCATTGCCATCGGATACAATATGCAGAAAAAAGGGCTTTTCGATGTTGATGAGAGAATCTCTATAATAAAAGAGGCTCTCAAAGGGATGGAAAATGTAGAGGTTGTATCCTACACAGGACTTACAGTTACATTCTGCCGTCAACTTGGAATAAAGTTCATCATTCGTGGCCTCAGGACTACAACCGACTTTGAAATGGAGAGAGTCGTCGCACAGGCAAATTCAAGAATGGCCCCTGAGATCCTTACAGTATTCATCCCGTCCGGTCATGAATTCTCATTCATATCATCAACAGTAGTCAGGGATGTCCTGATTAATGGCGGAGATGCCTCACTCCTTCTGCCTGAAGGAGTAGATATCTCAAGATATATTAAAGGTAAATGATCCGTAAAAGACTCTTAATACTGTTTCTTTTCATCGGAGTATCGTTCTCAGCACACTCTCAGCAGAGAGAGAAGCTGGAGAGATATATCGAGGAGTATCTATCTATGACTCCACCCATTACCGACTCTCTGATAACTGCTTGTGACTATCTGATCGGCTTCAGCGAGGATACACTTATTAAGACCCACATAGCCGGTTATCTTTTTGACAGATTTTACTCTTCAAAGGTTATGGGTATGGAGAGTGTTGCCATTCACATTGCCAAGAACTATTTCATAAACAAAAAGCTGGAATGGAAGGGAGAGGACGGAATGTTGCTCCTGCGACTCTTTGTAGAATTCAACGAACACTCTCTTATCGGTATGGATGCTCCGGAGCTGAATCTGGAGGATACCTCAGGCAATATGCACTCTTTAAGGGACCAAAACTCCAAATTCACCGTTGTCTATTTCTTTGACACAGACTGTAGTCTCTGCAAAAAAGAGCTTCCCGGCCTGAAGGAGACAATAAAAAAATATCAGGGAGAAGATGTTGGAGTATATGCAGTCTACACACAATCCGATGTTAACCGTCTGAAACAATTCATACAGCAGGAGTTTTCACAGGATAACGAAGGCTGGTTATTTACAATAGATACCGATTTTTCAAGCGGATTTCACAAGTTATACAACGTTCTGAAGACTCCCCAGATTTTTCTACTTGACAACAATAAAAAGATAATCGGAAGGAATCTTGACCATAACACACTGAGTCAATTGCTGGAATCTGCCACAAAGAACGAAAGGCAGCTCTCAGAAAACATAAAAATTTTTCTGACCGACTATCTAAAAGTTGTAGATATCAGCGACACATCGGCTATGAGGGCGGCCATTGAACCTCTTTTCATCAAAAGCATCGAGGGCGGCCCGGATCTCTATAGAATGATGTTCCTCCGTCTATTTGACATTTTACAGCTTTCAGATGACACCACTTATCAGAAATGTGCCCTCTTTGTAGCAGAAAACTATATATCAAACAGGTCTGACCTGTGGTGGGACAACTCAGTTCCCGGAGAGTATGTCCCAAAAATGGCTGAGAGAATAAAAAGTAACATGATTGGAGCTATTGCAAATGACTTCACCTTTTATACAAAAAAGATGAAACCGACACGTTTGCATGGGATAGACTCTAAGTACACAATTCTCTATTTTTACAGCCCTAAATGTGCAATCTGCAAGCCTTTCGGAATGGATCTGAAGAGTATGTACAAATCTCTGAAAAAAAGAGGGGCAGAGGTCATAGCCGTAGATGTAGAAAGTGACTTTTACACATTTAAAAAAGAGTTAAAAAATTCGAAGGTTCCCTGGCAGAGATGTTTTGTCAAAGATGAGGACCGGCTGGATCTGTTTTATAAATTCAGGAAAGAGGAGGTCCCTATGATATACCTTCTGGACAGTGAGAGGAGAATAATAGCTAAGAAAATAAATACAACAACAATAAACACATTGGTAAAATGATATCAGGAAAATACAAGGAGCTCTATAATGAACTGTTAAAAGGAATCCCTGCTGAAAGAATGCATCACGACTCTCTAAGCACTCTTGCTTTCGGCACAGATGCATCTTTTTACAGACTCATTCCGAAACTGATTGTTAAAGTTAAGGATGAGCAGGAGCTTCAACTTGTAGTGCGTAAGGCTGAGGAGCTCTCAATACCAGTAACCTTCAGGGCTGCCGGTACATCTTTGTCAGGCCAGGCGATAAGCGATTCAGTTCTTGTAATTGCCTCACACGGCTGGCAAAAACACCAGATTCT
>JAQVBQ010000067.1 GCA_028690215.1 Bacteroidales bacterium
ATGAGCTCAAGGAAGCCTTGAATGCAATAGGAGTCATGGGTATGACGGTAACCCAGGTCATGGGCTGCGGAATGCAAAAGGGCCAGAAGGAGTATTACCGAGGTGTTGCGGTCTCCCCGACCCTGTTACCGAAAATGCAGCTTGAGACGGTTGTCAGCAAGGTCCCTGTACGGGTGGTCATCGAGGCTGCCAAGAAGGCACTCTATACCGGTCATATCGGCGATGGCAAGATTTTTGTGTACACGGTGGACAATGTGGTCAAGGTTCGTACCGGAGAGGAGGGCTACGATGCCCTGCAGGATGAGATTATTCCTGACTGAGGCAATCTAGAAAGGATAGGCTGACAATTCAAAAATATTACATTAGGGGTTTCTTTCTTATTCATTTCTTTCTGGTTTTTACAAAACGCTAGGTTGTGAGTTATTAGTAAATTGTAGGGCCTTGCTTCAGACTAAGTAGTCTGCCTGCAAGGCTTTCTATTATGGGATTGCTATTATAATTTCACCGGTTTATTACCTACTGCAGATTGAATCGATAAGAAATATTCCAGCATAGCCTGTCAAGTGTTGCATAAGTAAAGTACATAGCCCACAGTGAAAAATTTAATTTAGTAGTGTATTTTTCATGATTATTAGAGTAAGCTAGACCACGAGAGGTGGTAATGGCATCGATACATGAATTGATAAGCCAGATTCCAGATTTGGAACTGAGGACTAGGATTGAGGTTGAAGCTGCCAAGCTTTCTAAGGATAAGAGATTCGGGCTTGTATTTGAGGAACATCTTCCTGAATGTACTCCATTGTACGGAATGATGATCAAGAGAGGATCATTAGTATCCTTGAAGACAGGCAATATTAATGATATGTACATTGTCACCGAAATTAATGGAGGAAATGCTACTTGTATAAAACGAACGAGTTCAGAAATATGTTCATTCCCCATCAACGATCTTGTTATTACTGCTCAATTTGGGGATCCTATCTATCCATACCTTTATTCAATTGACAATATTTGTAACGCCCCTGATAGTAATCTGTGGCATAGTTTGATTGAGGCAGACAATTACCATGCTCTTCAACTTCTTGAGTACCTCTATTCGGGAAAGGTTGATTGCATATATATTGATCCTCCATACAACACAGGTGCAAAGGATTGGAAGTACAACAATAACTATGTCGATGGTGTAGATGCATACCGTCATAGTAAGTGGCTTTCTTTCATGGAACGACGTCTAAAACTCGCAAAAAAATTACTTAATCCAAAAGATTCCGTTCTTATAGTAACTATAGACGAAAAAGAATACTTGCATCTTGGTATGTTGCTGGAGCAGATGTTTCCTGAAGCACGGATTCAAATGGTAAGTATTACGATTAACCCATCGGGAGCAAAAAGGGATCAACTATTTTCTCGTTCAGATGAATATGCGTATTTCATTCTTTTTGGTAGTGCACATGTAAATCACCCGAACGGTGCTGGGAATGAAGAGGAGGTTCGTTGGTGGTACCTAAGGAGGACAGATTATTCTTCTCGAAGAGGTACTGTAAAAGGTGGTACCGCACAATTTTACCCAATCTATGTTGATATCAATACAATGAGAATTATTGAAATTGGGGAACCGCTCACTATTAACCAATCTGTAAATCACATAAAACAAATTAATGGAGCTATTGCTGTATTCCCTATTCGCGAAGATGGTGTAGAGATGAATTGGGGTCTGAAAGGTGATTCTTTAAAAAAATTGCTAGATGAAGGTATGGTGAGGGTAACTGAAGGAAGTAAAAATCAGCCTTATGTATTTCGATATTTAAGCGCAAATTATAAAGAGAAGATAAAAAAAGGTAGATGGGCCGTTCGAGGAGAACGTCCAGATGGCACGAAAATTGTGGTAGAAGTTGAAGGCAAGATTACTCGTGCAACAACGGTTTGGCAAAATAAATTGCATGATGCTGGTCAATATGGGACTTCTTTATTACGTGCAACTATTGGAAGTGGAAAATTTAGTTTCCCCAAATCCCTTTATGCTGTACAAGATACACTTAGTTTTTTTGTGAAACAAAAGCCTAATGCACTTATTCTTGATTTCTTTGCTGGCTCCGGTACAACACTTCATGCTGTCAATCTTCTTAATGCAGAGGATGGAGGGAATAGACGTTGTATTTTGGTAACCAATAATGAAGTTTCAGAATCTGAAGCTAAATCGTTGGCAGAAAAAGGTTTTAAGCCAGGTGATGAACAATGGGAGGCTTTGGGAATTGCTCGCTATGTGACCTGGCCACGTACTGTTTGTTCAATTCTGGGGAAAGATACTAATGGAAATCCACTAAAGGGTAACTATCTCGGTAGCGATATTCCGATGGCAGACGGGTTCAGAACTAACGCTATTTATTTCAAGCTTGGATTTCTCGACAAGGATAAAGTTTCGTTGGGCATGCAGTTAAACGAACTCCTTCCAATTCTTTGGTTGAAAACTGGGGCTATTGGGCAATGTCCTGTGGTAGATTTGAGTAAGCAGAACATGCTGATTGCTGTCAAGAATCGTTTCGCTATTCTGATCGAAGAATCATGTTTTACGGAATTTTCAGGAGAGCTGGATAATAATCCTGAAATACAAACTGCCTTTCTAGTAACAGATTCTGATACTGGATATCAAAACATGGTTTCTCATTTAAATGTATGTGATACCTATCAGTTGTATAGAGATTATCTGGACAACTTTAGGATTAATCACGGGAGGTGATAATGAAACTAGAACTATTTCCATTTCAAAAACGAGCATTAAGTCTGCTGAGAACTCAGATATCTGAAGCAATGGGTAGTTATTATCGAACTCATACGCCACAAGTTGTATCCTTCACAGCGCCTACCGGTGCAGGAAAAACTCTAGTAATGGCAGCCTTATTTGAAAGTATTTTTGTCGGTGATGAAATACACGCTGAAAGACCTGACTCGATTTTTGTTTGGCTTTCCGATTCTCCTGAGCTCAATTTGCAATCCAAGGCAAAAATTGATGCCAAAGCAGATAAGATTAGATTGAATCAATGTATTGTCATTGAAGATGAATCGTTTGACCAAGAGATCCTTGAAGATGGACGTATTTATTTTCTTAATGCTCAAAAGCTTGGGAAAAATAGCAATCTAGTTAAATGTTCTGATATAAGACATCACACAATCTGGGAAACATTGCAAAACACTGCCAGAGAAAAAGCTGATAGGCTATATTTTGTTATAGATGAAGCCCATAGAGGAATGTTGGGTACAACCGCAAGCAAGGCAACCACGATAATGCAAAAATTTATCAAGGGTAGCCAGGCAGATAATCTTGATCCTATTCCTCTGGTGATTGGCATGTCAGCAACCTCTGAAAGGTTCAATAAGCTTGTTGCAGGAACGACATCGACAATTCATAAGGCAGTAATTTCCGCTGAAGAAGTCAGATCTTCTGGTTTGCTGAAAGATAGGATAGTCATAACCTATCCAGTGGAAAGCACTGTAAATAAAGACATGGCTATACTTCAAGCAGCAGCAGATGAATGGCAAAGCAAATGCCTACACTGGAATCAATATTGTACTGAACAGCATTATACACTTTTCAATCCGATTTTTGTCTTACAAGTACAAAATGGCTCTGGAACGCAGATTTCTTCGACAGACCTTGATGACTGCCTTAGAAAAATAGAGGACCGAGTCGGATATAAATTTCAGGTAGGAGAGGTTGTTCATACATTCGGGCAAACATCGGCACTAATTCATGTAAATGGGATTGATGTTTATTATGTCGAACCATCAAGGATTACTGAGAGAAGGCAGATTAAGGTAGTATTCTTCAAAGAGAATTTATCAACTGGATGGGATTGCCCAAGGGCTGAAACGATGATGTCGTTTAGACATGCTAACGACGCTACGTACATTGCACAACTTCTCGGAAGAATGGTCAGAACTCCACTTCAAATGCACATAAATGTAGATGATACATTGAATGATGTCCATCTCTATCTCCCGTATTTTGATTCAGCTACAGTAAAGAAAGTAGTGGAAGAACTCCAAAATACTGAAGGAGGAGACATTCCAACGGATATTTATGGAGAAGGTCTTGATGAAAAGATATTCGATACGCTAACGAGCAAGCCATCGCTGACTTTCCACAAAAAACCTGTTACAAGTTCCTTGCTTTTCGATGAAACCAGTGCTCAAAATGTTGAAGACTTTTATCTTCATGAGGATCCTAACCCTACTGGCATACTATCGAAGAATTACTCAAATTTCCCGATAATTACAAAACCAGAGACTAATCAGTCAGGAAATATTGAAAATAAACAACTGCAGGAGACAATTCTGCCGGCTTTTCGGGAAGAGACTGATAGTATGACATTTCCTGAAGAAATAGAAAATTTCTATAGCAGGGAAGAGGTGATAAAGACAATCAATAATTCCGATTTGCTGACTTATGACGTAAGGAGTGTTAAAATAAACAACTACCTTGTTTCGTTGTTTAGCATGGTGCATTTGTTGAGTCAAGCGGGAATATATCGCGAAGCTGTGAAAGATATCACGGAACAAATTGTGACTATGATCCATTCGTTTATTGAAAAAAAGAAGGCATCTGGGGAGTATGACAAACTCGTAGCTGAAGCGAAACAATTCAAATTATCTACACAAATCTTTGATGCATTTGGCAAATCAGTTGATAATTTTTTAGTGCATGATATGTTTACCACTACTGATACAGATATTGATAGGCAATTCAGATTTGTTGAAGTAAAGCTTGGGAAAGAAGGAATAGGAAATGCCTATTGCAGAAAATATTATGATTTTGAAAATACATATGGTCAAAAACTTGATGTAATAATCTTTGCTTCTGATGTTGAAGCCATGACAGAGTTGAATGAGTTTGCTAAGTCAAAATTTCATTCAATGAATGATGAATTCAGGCCGTATAGCAAGGGATTCTCGGAAAAATCTCGAAGACAGTACGATAGTATCGTGTCTGATGGAGATATAATTAGTAAACATCTATTCCGGTTTCCTGAGACGATTACAATGAAACGTGATTCAAGCGGAAAAGTGTGTCGGGATCATTTGTTCGTGGATGAAATGACTGGGAATGCTTGTATCTCACTCAACTCTTGGGAATCAGGTGTGCTTGAAGAAGAGCGAACGAATCGAGAGTTCTTATATTGGTTTAGGAATCCCCCCAGAAAACCTTGGTCCTTATGTATTCCTTATGAAATTGGAGGCGTTCATCGTCCAACGTATCCAGACCTGTTAGTTATTCGGAAAAATGGTCTTGAGAAATTAATTGTAGACATACTCGAACCTCATGATCCGACGAGAATCGACAACCTTGGAAAAGCTAAAGGATTTGCAGAATATGCTCGTCAAAATCCAAATGTAGGTAGGATTCAATTGATACGCAAGAAAAGAGATTCATTGGGAAATGACAGGTTTATCCGGCTTGATATGTCAAAAAGTGCAATCCGCGAGAAAATATTCAAAGTAGCGAATAATGATGAGCTAGATCATATTTTTGATACTGATGGAATCATGCAGAAGGAGGTGTAGAAAATGTCGAGGCCCTCTAAGGATAATGTTCCACTTTCCATGAAAATTGATAGAAAGGTATACGATAGATTTCGAGCTTATGCTGAACAAGTTGGTCAAACCTATACAACAGCATTAGAGCGTATAATTATTGAATATATTGAGGCTAAAGAACAGATTGGCGTGTTGAACAAAGGAAGGAATATTAAAGTTGATAAAGCATTTCAAGACGCATTGAAAGAAAAAGAAAAACAGAATTTGAAATGAATGCTATTGATTCTAAACGATTGCAATAATGGAATTTATGCATCAACAATAGGTACTGTTTATTTGGAGTTTCCTGATTCAAATTTACTAATTTTCATGGGGCCAAAGGCCCCCACTTGCTATCTCTCTACATCGAACACAACGGTGCGGTTCTTGAACATGATGATCCTGCTCTCAAGGTGGGCCTGCACAGCCTTGGCCAACACCCTGCGCTCGACATCCTTTCCCACGTCCCTCAGTCCGTTGGGACTGAGTTCGTGGTTCACCCGCACCACATCCTGGTCGATGATCGGACCTTGGTCGAGTTCCTCGCTGGCATAGTGGGCTGTCGCCCCGATCATTTTCACCCCGCGTTCATATGCTTGCCGATACGGGTTAGCTCCTTGGAAGGCAGGGAGGAAGCCGTGGTGGATATTGATGATTTTCCCATGCCATTGGCTGGTGAAATCGCTGCTGAGAATCTGCATGTAGCGCGCCAGGACCACCAAGTCGATATCAAAGCGCCTCAGCAATGTCATTACCTTGGCCTCCTGTTCGGCCTTGGTTTCGGCTGTGACCGGCAGGTAATAAAATGGTATGCGGAATTGGTTTGCAATAATTTCCAAGTCAGGGTGATTGCTGATGATCAAGGAGATGTCGCACTTCAAGTCGCCTTCATTCTTGCGGGCGATCAAGTCGTAGAGGCAATGGCTGGTCTTGCTTACCATGATGGCCACCCGTGCGTTGTAATCACTGTAGTGGCACTCCCACGTCAGGTTGTACTCCTTGGCGAAGAGTCCGAAGTCCTCTTCAAGCTCCTTGCGGGTTGTCTTGAGGTCGAGCATGTCCAGCTCGATGCGCATGAAGTAGCGTCCTTCGATGTTGTCGGTGTGCTGCTGGCAGTGGACGATGTTGTAGCTCCGCTGGAAAAACCAAGTGGAGGTGGCGCTGAGTATGCCTTTTCGATCCTCACACTGGATGAGGAAGATAATCTTCTTCTGGTTGTCTTTCATTCCTGGATCCTCTATTACAGGGGGGTTATTTCAGCTTCCCGGGGGTCTTCTCCCAACACAATCTCTACGCTGCGCTTGGCTTCGGCAAGGGCTTTTTCCAAGGCCTTTGCAAGCCGCATTCCTTCTTCAAAGAGAGCGATGCTCTCCTCTAAGGAGGTGTCGGAGGCGTTGAGCTTTTGGGCGATCTCCTCGATTCTGGAAATATCAGTTTCAAAACTCATCGTTACTCCTTTACAAGCGCCTTTCGGCATCCATCGGTGAATGTCAGCGTCAGCAGAGATCCAGGTACAGCCTGCGCTTTGGATGCAACAAGCCGTCCTTCCTGGTTTTGTACGACCGCATAGCCTCGGGCAAGTATAGCAAGGGGGCTGAGGGCTTGCAACTCTCTAATGGCAAGTTCGGCCCGCCCGCTATAAGATTTGAGCAGTTGGTTCTGGGCTGTGACGATATTATTACCGGCATTTGCCAGTACATACTCCTTGGTATTGATGATGCTCTTTATCCTCATTTCCATCGCCTTGGTGTCAAAGCGCTTGAGTTTACTCTCGGCAAGTACAAGTCGACTTTGCATGCTTTTTTGCAGTTGCTCACGTAGGTTCCCCACCTGGTTTCGGGAATCCAGATAGCCTTGGCTTATCAGCTCTGCAGCAGCAGAAGGAGTGGGGGCGCGCAGGTCTGCGACGAAGTCCGAGAGAGCCCAGTCGATCTCGTGCCCGACAGCACTGACGATGGGAATCTGGGATTCGTGGATGGCCTCGATAACACACTCCTCGCTGAAGGGCAGCAGATCTTCAATCGAACCGCCGCCGCGTCCGACGATCAGAACATCGCAGAGCAGCAGATTATTGGCCTGTTGGATCCGATTTGCAATGGAGGGGGCTGCACTCTCTCCTTGGACGGTGGCCGGAAGGACCAGTACATCGAGCGACGGTGCCCTTCTCTGCAGTATATTCAGAATATCCTGCAAGGCTGCTCCGGTGGGGCTGGTAACCACCCCGACCCGAAGGGGTCGCTTGGGAATGGGTTTCTTGGTTGTTTCGTCGAAATACCCCAATGCCGCATATTGGCGCTTACGCATCTCCAGCATGGCGAGAATCTGTCCGAATCCGGCTTTTTCCATGCTGTCGCACTTCAGTTGATAGGTTCCCCGCGCCCCGTATACATCCAGGCCGCCGGTGACTATCACCTTGTCCCCTTCATGAGGTGCAAAGTCAACCTTCCACGTCGAGCCTTTGAACATGACTGCACTGATCGAGCAGGACGCATCCTTGAGGGTGAAGAACCAGTGGCCGGTGGAGGAGGGGCGGAAGTTGGAAATTTCCCCGCTGACCTTCAAGCCGTAAAAACCCTGCTCGAGGGTTTGCTTGATCAAGCCGGTAAGTTCTGAGACGGAGAGCTCTGTTTGCAGCAGGTTATCCATTCTCCTGCTCCTTATTCGGCTTCGGTCGTCCAAGCCTGTGCAATTGGTTGAGGATTCCCAGGAATGCGAGAATGGCCCACAAGGTGAAAAAGAGCCAGAACTGTAGATACCAGAACCGGGAGAGCAGATAGGAGACCATCAAGGAGCCTGCAATGGCGCTTTCCAAGGCCATGTAGGAGTCGAATCGGATGAGACTGTAGGCGAGGATGATGACCTGCAATACGAGAAACATAACGAAGCTGGTTTGCAGGGGAAGAAACCCTAGGACGAGCAAAAAGATAACCAAGCCCATGCTCAATCCTGTGAAGGATGCCACAACCAGCCGAGGGACTGCCGCTTTCCTTCTGGAGAGGTAGAACAGCAGCAAGCCTCCGATGCAGAAGGAGAGCAGGTTGATGAGAACACCCATATAATCCTGGGTGGTGAAAATTATATTCCACAGCTCGGAAAGCGGTGAGGGAGAAGAAAGGCCTGCCAACAGCGATTGTTGGTGGAAAACGAGCAGTACCAGGGCAAGAAAGACGAGACTGCCTGCAAAAACACTGCGTATGCTTACCAAGAGTCGTTTTGCAACATAGCCATAGAAACAGAGGAAAAAACCCGTCAACAGCCCGATGAACATCACCGCCGCTCCGATTGTACTTCCATCACTTTGCATGTACGTTCCTTATCTTCAAAAAAAAAGAGACAGCACAGTACGCTGTCTCTCAACCAAACTGGTTGGCTTAGCCTTGGATGATAGCTGCTGTGGGGCAGACATCGGCACAAGTGCCGCAATCGATGCATGCATCAGCGTCGATTACATAGATATCGCCTTCAGAGATAGCACCGGTCGGGCATTCGGGCTGGCAGGTACCGCAAGCCACGCAAGCATCAGTGATTTTGTAAGCCATGATATTGACTCCTTACTTCGTTTTCGTTGCTTTTGACTATATACCGCCTTTGCA
>JAQVBQ010000068.1 GCA_028690215.1 Bacteroidales bacterium
AACATTGGTTGCGGTTGTACCGGCATGTCGGCTACAATGTTATACCATTGTCTCGGCATTTCGTTCTCCGGCAGCATGATCATTTTTGGTGTCTTCATCACTGATTAGATTAACTGTTTTTGAATTGATATTAAAAAAAAAGCCCGACGCGTGAGCGTCGGGCCAGTATATATATATCGGGTTGAATCCTAACTATACACAAAAAGCAGTGCTCACAGCCATTTCTGTACTGTGCCACCACCAATTCTGTGTAAACATTGTTTTCATACGTTGCAAAGATAGAAATATATCTTTTTAAGAAGCAAATAATCTGTTACATTTTTTTTATAATTTTTCACTACTCCAATACAATTTCCACATTGACAGCCTTTTCTGCCGATTGCGATTTCACTTCAATTTTTAGCATTTTGGTAATCTGGTCAAATTGAGACTCGAACTTTTCACTTTTCACTTTTTCACTTTTCACTATTTCACTTTTCACCTTTTCGCTTTTCACTTTTTCACTTTTCACTATTTCACGCTTCACTTTTACACTCTTCACTTTAGTAATAGCCGGTAGCTCAAATGTGTAGGAGCGTTCCTTCGGCTGACCTTTGTACTCGCCATTTGCCGGAGAAACCGTCAGGCTGACAATATTTCCCGTCCTTTTATATCGTAATTGAGTTGTTGCAAATTTGCCGTTAGTATATTCAAGGCTCTCCCCGTCATCCTCGTAAAGGGTGTAGGTATTGTCAGCCCCATCCTCTCCGGGATATACTCTTAATACCAGATTTGAAAGAGGCGTGGATGCAGGTCTCATTGTGTAGGGTTGCATAGGTAAAATCCAGCCACCCTTGACAAAGAGCGGGAATGAGTATATATCTTTCTTCACTACCGCTTCTGTGCCTCCTTTATATTCGGTTGCATCAAAAAAATCAAACCACCTGTCACCTTCAGGGAACCACACTTTCTGTGACGCAACAAGATCCTTTCCCTCTCCCGCACTTGCAATCGGGGCTGCCAAAAGAAGGTCTCCGAACATGAATTGCTGAGGATTCTCATATGCCTTTTCAGAATTATTGTAATCTATATACATAGCCCTGTTGAGAGGAATCATAGTCTTATGTGTCTGCCAGATTGATGTGTACAGATATGGCATTATCTGCGAACGGAAATGGTATGCAATCCTGGTTGCATTCTTAGCCTGCTCTCCCCATATCCATGGTCTGCGGTCCAGATTTGCAGCTCTCTGTGAATGCACCCTGAGAGATGAACTCAATGCCCCGAACTGGGTCCAGCGTGTCATCATCTCCGGATTATCACCTCCATAAAAACCACCTATATCATGTGCCCAGAAGTAGCAGCCGGCATTTCCGCTTGTGGCGGTAAGCTCAATCTCAAAAGCAAGCGTTTCCCAGTTTGCATGAAGGTCTCCTGAAAACTGAATCGGATGCCTGTGATCACCCCAACCTGCCCATCTGCTGTATCCGGCACCTCTCAGACCATCTCTTTGTGACTCCTCATAGTAAAGTTTGTTAAGCCATGTGAGGTGATTCATGTTTGTCCCTCTGACAAACGGATAAAGATAATCCTGTTGCCAGTCAAGCCACCAGAATGCCACACCCATATCCCAACTCTCCTTATGTGCATATTTAAGGAAATTCTCCATATATCTCTTATCAGAAGCGTCAAACAGTATTGTCTCCCCGTTCGGCTCTCTTCCCATAGCCTTCATAAAATCGGCATACATACTCTCATTGGGTCTTATGCCGTCATGCGGGTGTTCGTTAAGTGAGACATGAATCTTGTCAGCTTTGAGCTTCCCGACCAGCCCCTGCGGGTCTGGAATCAATGTTTTGTTCCATGTATAACCGGTCCATCCGCGATTGCTTGCGTGACCTGTCCCAATCTTTGCATCAACTGTATGCCAGTCCATGTCAAAAACGAGATTATCCAACGGGAAATCGTTCTCTTTATACTCCCGGACTATCTGTTCAAACTCATTTGCAGTATATGGCCAGTACCTGCAGTACCAGACTCCGTGGACATATTTCCGTGTCATTGGTGCATGTCCTGATATCGCTCCCAGGTCCATAAGAGCTGCTTTGTAATCATTACCGTAAACGAAACAGTAGAGGTCCTGGACATGTGATTTGTCCCGCTGCGCTATCCAGTTGTTTACAAGTATCTCTTTTCCCGTGTCGTTTATTATGTACCAACCGTCTTTGCTCAGAAGACCTTCATTGAGAGGCACTCTCTTATCCACCCTGTCAAGGGTTGATATTGCTCCCCCGAGATTGTTCTTATGAATGTTGCGAATGGTAAATTTCTTCTCCTCACCCTTCAATTTGAAATATGCCGTGAAGTTGTGAATTCCGAAAGGGAATCCGTCGTTTTCATATATCATTCTAAGGCATGATGTCTCTATCTGATACTTGTTTCCCTCAAGTTTCACAACCTTAAAGTCTGTCAACAAATTCTCTCTTGTATAGGCAAACATTGTGGCAGAATCCAGGAATTTCCCCTCCTCTGCATACTCCAGTCGAAAAAGGGTCGGAGTTATCAATGTAATGCGGTTGTTACCGAAAACTATCGGATTCTTAAACGAGGAATTTTTGCTTTCATCAAGCTGACCGGCCGCTGAAATGGTTGTACATATCATGCCGGCAAATAGAATGGCGTACAGAAAACAGGCCGCCGTGAATCTTTTCATCCGGGAAATATTTTGAGTTAAATGAGCCCAAATATAACCCAAATATTTTTATCTCAATAGCTCTAATGATTCGATACACATCCGGCCGTTATGATACGGGCACTTCCAGAAACCAGCCTTGTCATCTGTCTTATTGACACTTCCATCCTCTCTGACACTCCAAAACCACTCGCCATTCGTTTTGTCAACAAGATTTTCAGTTATATAACTCAGCGTTTTTGAGGCAAAATTTAAAGCATCGCTATAATTGTGATATCTGTCCAGATAGAGAAGCCCAACCAGGGTCTCAGCCTGTACCCACCAGTGTCTGTCACGATCTGTCTCTCCGTCTTTTTTAAGCTCATAAATCATACTCCCATCCTTTTGATAGCCCTCAAGTGAGGCAATGGCAATCCGGGCAGTTGCCTCTGACACCCTTGCAATCAGGGATTCGTCGGAAAGGACCAGAGCTGCCTCTAAAATCAACCAGGATGCTTCAATGTCATGGCCGTACGAAACCTCGTTTCCGTGCCGCTGCCAGTTTCTGTCAAAAAAGAGTCCGAGATGATAAGTGTTTTTATCGAGAATCTTGTTTAGAAAAATATCTATCAAATTTCTTATTCTCTCAGCAAGCTCCTCATTTTTCCAAACCCGGTAAAGGTTTGTATATGGTTCAAGAATGTGGAGGTGCGTGTTCATGGTTATCTGCAGGTTCTCATCTTTGTCGCTGAGACGCATATCCTCAATCTCTTCCCACTCTCGTGTCTTAGCCTCAAGGTAACCGTTAGCCTCCGGATCGTATGAATTATTCTCTATGTCAAAAAAAAGCGATTTTGCATATTCAAGTGCCTCAAGATCTCCAGTTGCACGATGAAATTCACTCAATCCGTAAATTGCAAATCCAAGTGCATAGAATTGTTTTTTTGTAGCTGAAGGCTCCCCTTTGTAATTTACAGACCAAAAAACTCCTCCATAGGTATTGTCATAAAACTGGTCTGTCAAATATCTCTTTGCCCGTGTAGCACACTGCAGACATCTTATCTCAGCCTGTTCTATCTGTTCTGTTTTATCGGGAAAGTCCAACCGGACATCCTCATGAGAAAGAAATCTGTATGAAGCTGAAAAAAACCACAATAACCTGGCATTCAACACTGCCCCTTTGTCAGCCAAAGGAAACATTTTCTCTTCTCCTGACACTCTTCCGTAAAAACCTCCGTTCTGTTGATCGACCATTTTCTCCGACCAATAGGGGATTATATTTGTAAGCAAGAGTTCAAGCAGCTTTTCTCTCATTATCTGTTCTCCTTGCGCAGTTTATTCAATTCATCCGTTACCTCTTTCATCTTTTTCTCTCCCAAAGGATAGAGTGACACAGCAACAACAGCCAGTACGCATCCGATTGCAGGGAGCAGGCTCATCATAAGCCTTACACCGTAAATTGCGCTTTCACTCTGCACTGTTACATCCTGGTTGTAACCGAATGCTGCAAGCAACCATCCTGTAATGGCTCCGCCTATTGCCCATCCGAATTTCTGCGACATAGAAGACGAAGAAAGTATGAGTCCTGTTGCCCTCCTCCCTGTCTTAAGTTCTTGATAATCTACAATGTCTGCATACATACTCCAAAGTAACGGAAAAATTATTCCCGCAGAAATACTAATTAAAACCTGAAATACAAGTATCATTGCGATTTGTCCAGGCCCGAGCCTGAAGAATATAATACTAAGAAGGGCAGCAATGGCCATCGCTCCCATATAGGTAATTTTTTTGCCGATCTTGTTTGCAACCGGGGCTGCCAGTGCTACGCCCACCATGTTTGAAGCCTGTCCGACCAGCAGATATATAGTGCCAATAGTCCAGCCTATAGAAGAAGAACTATATGTATCAGTTACATAATCGGTAAAATAAAACAATGCAACACCGTCTCTTATTGAATTGAACAGCAGAGCGGCTACTCCTGAAGCGAGCAGAATCCACCAAGGTCCGTTTCCAAACAGATGTTTCAAGTCTTCCCATACAGAAGCATTATCCTTAGATTCATCGGCAGCCTTTACCCTCTCTTTTGTCCATTTAAAACAGAAGAAAAAAAGTATCGCACATAAGGCTCCGATGACTGCAACAGCAAGTGTCCATGCTACCGGATGTGTGGAAATCCCCCCCTCTACGGTGGCTTTTACAGCTTCTCCGCTCTCCAGAACAGAGGCAAACAAATTTACAAGAGGCTGCAACAACATGAAGGTTATAAAGCTGCCTGCATATGCAAAAAACATCCTGAAAGAAGAGAGTGTGTTCCTATCTTTTATTTCAGATGAGATTACTCCTAAAAGAGAAGCATAAGGCACATTCACCACAGTGTAAATCATCATCATGAGGGTATAGGTGACATATGCATATATCAACTTTCCGCTCTCAGTCCATTCAGGGGTGAAGAAAGTTATG
Organism: Bacteroidales bacterium; assembly: GCA_028690215.1. Taxonomy (GTDB): domain Bacteria; phylum Bacteroidota; class Bacteroidia; order Bacteroidales; family UBA932; genus Bact-08. The sequence goes on from JAQVBQ010000068.1 coordinate 5,111, forward strand.
ACCCCGATAAGGGCAAAAGGTAATCCTCCCCATAGAAGATATGGCCTGTATTTTCCCCAGCGGCTGTGTGTTCTGTCAGCGATAAGGCCCATCACCGGATCAATTGCCGCATCCCAGATCCTTGTTACCAAAAACATCGTACCAGCAGCCGCTGGAGAGATTCCGAAAACTTTAGTGTAGAAAAACAGTAGATACATCCCGAATATTTTCCAGAACATACTTGAGGCCATGTCTCCGAAACCGTATGCCAGCTTTTCCCTGAATCTGAGCATAGTGGTATTATTGCCCATCATTATTTAATTTTAGATTCCCGTCAATTATCAAATTTAGTGTTTTTACTGAATTTCCTGATGTAAGTCCATCCTCAGGAGTGTTAAGGCAATAATCAAGCAGTATATCTACCGATGAAACAGCCACATGCATTCTCGTATCGCTTGAGGCATAATAAATATATACCTTCCCATCATCGTCACAAATCCACCCGTTGGAAAACAACACGTTCGATACATCTCCCAGCCTCTCATCCCCTTCAGGTGCCATGAAATATCCCGATGGCTCGGCAATGACTCTCCACGGCTCCTCAAGGTCAGAGAGATACAGATAGAGGACATATCTCAGCCCTGCAGCACAGCCTCTGACACCGTGAGCAAGGTGAAGCCATCCTTTTTCTGTTTTTATAGGATGGGGGCCTTCACCGTTTTTCATCTCCTTGATCGTGTGATAGTACCGCCTATTCACAAGCAACTCTTCAGTAACCCTGGCATTAGCCATATTATCTACAAGTGTCCAGCAGATACCTCCTCCGTTACCGGCCTCTATAAATCCGTCCTGAGGACGTGTGTAAAGTGCATATTTTCCTTTAATAAATTCAGGGTGTAGCACGACATTTCTCTGGTGACTCTTTGAGTCAAGGTCAGGAAGTCTCTCCCATTTTACAAAATCCTTTGTACGTGCAATACCGGCTGAGGCCACAGCGCTTGACAGATCTCCTGCAGGAGCCTCCGGATCTTTTCTCTCAACACAGAATATTCCGTAAATCCATCCGTCCTGATGTGCCGTCAGTCTCATGTCATACAGGTTTGTTGCGGGCTCTCCCCACTCCGGCATTATTACCGGACGATCCCAAAATTTGAAGTTATCTGTTCCGTTAGGACTCTCTGCCACGGCAAAGAAGGATTTTCTGTCATATCCCTCCACCCTGACAACTAACAAGTATTTGCCGTTCCATTTGATGGCTCCTGCATTAAATGCCGCATTTATTCCGAATCGCTGCAATAACAGGGGGTTTGTTTCCGGGTTCAGGTCATACCTCCAGAACAGAGGGGTATGATCAGCCGTAACAACAGGATATGCATATCTTGTAAAAAGGTTATGGTCACATTCAACCGGAACGTTTTTCCTGGATACAAGCTCATTGTGTTTCTCGTTCAACTTTTTTAATCTTTCAGCAAATAACATGGTAAGCTTATTTATTTTTTAAATCATTTAAAAACAGTGTCTCCGGTAAATTGTAAAATTTCATAAAATCTTCTGCAGATTGCTCCCCGGGAAACGGAGCATAATAGTGTCTCTCCTTGTCATGGGCATTTCTCCAGACAAGCACATAGCTTATTCCTGATCCTCTGATTCCGTCCAACAGGGTATTAGTCCACCAATCCCTGTCCGGAATTGTCTCATAACCTGTCTCTGTAACGGCAATCAGTTTATTGTTTTTCACTCCCAAATCTTTCAGCATGGCCATATCACTCTTAATAGCTTTCATGTATGTATCTCTGGCTGCACCCTCTCCAAATTGATATCCGTCATATCCGAGGATATCCACATAATCATCTCCGGGATAGTTGCGCATATACCCGTCCCGATCTGTGCCAAGGTTAGGAGAATATGCCCAGATAAGATTTGTCAGCCCTTTGGATGTAAGATATTTATAAGTCATTCTCCACATCTGCTTATAATCATCAGGGCTTGAATCCTGAATGCCCCACCAGAACCAGTTGCCAGTATGTTCATGGTACGGCCTGAAGATCAAAGGAATCAGATTTCCATTTTCATCTTTAAGCTTCATGATAAAATCAGAAACTTTGTCCAGCCATTTCAAGTACTCAATGTGTCCATTATGGCCGGGGAGTATGTATCTTACGACCGAATCCCTGGTATTGTCCCAAGAGGTACCACCTGTGAGGGGATTACGTTGGTGCCAACTGAGTGTGACAATTCCGCCCATTGTGTGATGAGCCTTTATTGCCTCCGTCATTATGTCAAATGGCACTCCGTCGAGATTGGCTGAATCGCCCATCTCAACACCTCCAAGATCACACCCGAGCACAGCAGGGAAATCGCCACAGACATCTTTTATATCGCTTTTCCATGGAGTCTCAGTGTGCCCATCCTTGCGCACCCAGTGTTTTCCGTAGAAATAGCTGTCCTGATGGCCAAAACAAAATTCCCCGTCAGCTGCAATTTGCCCCAACTTCTTCATAAGAACCTCTTTCTGATTGTCAGGCCTGGTTTTACGACAGGCTTGCAGTACTACAAAGGAGACCGATGTGATTAGCATAGTAATCATCAATACTCTTAGGTTTCTCATATGCTTATTCAATTACATTAAAACTTTTTTTGATCAGATCCTCATCTTTTGAAGAAGGCCCCACCATCACTACAAACTCGCCCGGTTCAATAACGGGCTTGTTATCTTTATCAAGCATCATCAGTTTATCCGGTGTGACAGTAAATCTAACTCTTTTTGTCTCTCCGGCCTTTAACGAAATTCTTGCAAAATCTTTCAACTCCTTGACCGGTCTTGTAAATGTGCTGAACCTGTCACGAATATAAAGCTGCACAATCTCCACCCCATCCATACTGCCTGAATTCCGGACATTCAACTCTACCTCGACAGGTTGACCTGATTTAATCTCTGAAGCTGAAAGTTTCAAGTCGGAGTATTCATATTTTGTATATGAAAGCCCGAAACCAAATGGATATAACGGGGTACTCGGAGTTACCACATACGGATGAAAGTATTGAGATGGTTTGTGATTGTATATCATCTGAATCTGTCCGGTACTCCTTGGTATTGTAACGGCCAGCTTTGCTGACGGATTAACCTTTCCGAACAGTATTTCGGCAATGGCATCACCGCCATACATTCCCGGCTCCCATGCATTTATTATTGCCGGCAGATTTTCCTCTGCCCATTCAAATGCAAGTGGTCTGCCTGTAATAAAAATCAAAACTGTAGGTTTTCCCGATGCTGCCACTTTTTTAATAAGCTCCTCCTGAAGCCCTACAAGCTGATTATCCGAACGATCCGTATCCTCACCTCCCGTACGTTCTGTCCAACGGGCTCTGACCATATATTCACCTGCAACAACTATATTCAGATCGCTTCTCCTGGCTTCGCGCTCTGCCTCCTGAACCTTAACAGGATCCATATTTCTGGGATCCCATCCCTGATCTACAAATGTAATTTGACGATCACCTGCGATATTGCGTATTCCTTCCAAAACGGTAGTGACATTCTCCGGGTTCTGAGGTGCTGACCAGTCTCCGAGGATATTCATATCATCGGCATTAATGCCTGTGACCATTATTCTCTTGTATTTATCTACAGATAGAGGTAAAAGTCCATTATTTTTCAAAAGCACTACAGAGCTCCTTGCCGCCTCAAGGGCTGTTGCCCGGTGTTCCTTACAGAGCCTTATCTGCATAGACTCCTTGACGTCGGCATATGGTTTTTCAAAAAGTCCGAGGCGGAATTTAAGTGTTAGTATCTTTCGCACTGATTTGTCAATTCTGCTTTCAGGTATCCTCCCTTCGCGCACTAATTCACACACATATTCATTCCAGCGGATACCATGCATATGCATATCTACCCCTGCCATGATGGATTTATAAAACGCCTCTTTGATATCTGACGCTATACCATGTACATCATAAAGATGCTCAATATCCATCCAGTCACTTATGACAAGTCCTTCAAAACCCCACT
>JAQVBQ010000069.1 GCA_028690215.1 Bacteroidales bacterium
TGGTATCTGAAAAAAAACTTAATTGCCATGATGGCACCACTATTGGTTATCTCAGGTTTGACAAAAAGTCTGAGGGATTGAGAATACACCACATTACTACACTGCAAACATCTATTTTTCTAATAATTACAATTCTTACGATTTGGTTTGCCTTGCAATTTTCGCTAAAAAGGTGGGTTATAAACCCTATCAGGACGGTCAGTGAGATTATCGAAAACGAGGATTCCGGGAAAATTCCTCTTTTAAACAATTCCTCAGATGAATTCAGGGAGGTGGGGCGCCTGTACAGAAAGCATCTCATTCAAAAAGAGGAACTTATAGAAGCCAAGGAGAAGGCAGAAGAGTCTGATCGCTTAAAATCAGCTTTCCTTGCAAACATGAGCCACGAAATAAGGACTCCTATGAACTCGATTATGGGTTTTGCCGGTCTGTTGAAAGATCCGGATCTTTCTGCCGAACAAAGGGATAAATACACATCACTGATTGAAGATGCCGGAGATAGAATGCTTGATATAATCAGTGACCTGATTGCAATTTCAAGGATAGAGTCCGGGCAGGAAGAGGTAAAGTCATCGTTGTTCAACCTCAACGAATTACTTGACTACAACTACATACTTTTCAGAAACAGTGCAGCAAACAAAGGGATAGAGTTTCTTGTAGATAAAAGAGAAGATACCTCTATTGTCAATATCAATTCTGACAGAGATAAGGTATACACGATTATGACAAACCTTCTCAGCAATGCATTGAAATACACCAAAACAGGAAGTGTGGTTTTTGGTTACGAGCTTGCTGGTAAATTTGTGAAGTTTTATGTTAAAGATACCGGAATCGGCATCCCTTCGGATAAGATTGACAAGATCTTCAACCGCTTTATACAGGTTGACCAGTCATACACAAAATCACACGAGGGAACCGGGCTTGGATTACCGATATCCAAGGCTTATACAGAGATGCTTGGAGGAAAGATTTGGGTTGAAAGTGAACCTGGTAAAGGATCTGTTTTTTATTTCACAATAAAAAATATTACCGTATAACTACAAAATTATTATTAACTTGCACAAATTATTGAGCGAGAGAGGCCGTGTTTCAAGCGGTAATTGGTGTAAAGCGTTGTTTTATATTTTGTTGCTTCGATTATAAATAAGCCTAATATTAACCCAAAATATATTCTAAAGTGAAAAAATTTCTTGTTCTAATGTTTTTATCCATTTGGATAATCTCTCCTCAGTTGCTAGCCCAAGGGCAACAAAAGTATACTCTTGAGGGGAAAGTTACTCTCTATGGTACAGATGAACCTATCCCTTACGTAAATGTGCTCATAAAGGAGCTCAATGTTTGGGGTGTCTCAGATGTCAATGGTGCATTCAAGATTACCGGCATAATTCCGGGTACGCACACACTTGAATCAAGTTCCCTCGGTTATCAGACTGTCAAGTATCCGATAACTGTTAATAGGAACATAACTGACTTTAAAATTCAGCTGAAAGAAGAGAACCTTACTCTTGACGATGTTGTTGTTACAGCAGTAAGGGGTGGCAGCATGAACTCTTCTTCAAAGGTTGAAAAAACCGCAATTGAACACGTTCAGGCATCAAGCCTTGCTGACGTGATGCAATTAATGCCTGGTAATATTATTGCCAATCCGACTTTGACTTCCAGCAATAGCGTAACCATAAGATCAATAGGAGACAATGGCAGTTTGAACGGTCGAGGAGTCGGCTTAATGATAAACGGGGCACCCGTTTCAAGCGATGCCTCAATGAGCCTTCCTGAAAGCTCTACCGTTACTGCAAATACTATTGACTTCCGTAACTATTCAACTGATAACATTGAATCTGTAGAAGTCCTTAAAGGTGTCCTTTCAGCCGAATATGGCAATGTAACTTCCGGAGCCATTCTTGTAACTACTAAAGCCGGTGTCACACCTTTTGATGTTAGAATCAAGGCAGATCCAAATACAAAGGCAGTAGCCATAAGTAAGGGCTTTGCCATTAGCGATAATGGAGGCAACATTAACATTGACCTTGATTACGCAAGAGCATTCAAAAAATGGATATCTCCTGTCGATGTGTTTGACCGTACTACAATGGGGTTAACATATTCAAACACATTCAATAAAGACAAGACACCGTTCAGATTCAATGCCCGCGTAAGTGGATATTTGTCAGGTAATAATGTTGACACAGATCCGGACATATCAAAACTTGATTATTCCAGAAATAGGACAAAGAACATTACTGTATCCATGTATGGTAACTGGCAGCTCAACAAATCCTGGATTTCTTCATTAAACTACAATCTTTCCGGTACATATCAGAACAAAACAACCAAGAACTATACCGTTTCATCTAAGTTACCTGTAGCAACCACAAACTCTTTAGTCGATGGTATTAGTGTTGGTTACTTCACTGAAGCTTTCAACGAAGAGGATGAAAGAATTGAGGATATTCCTATATATTTTAATGCAAAACTTTCTGGAAATCTAAATAAAAAGATAGGTAAAATTTTTTCCAAAACAATATTGGGTGCAGAGTTCAACACGCAAGGCAACAAGGGCCGCGGATATTATTATATGAGTGGGACACCACAGTTTTTCAGGGAAAGACGCTATTCTGACGTTCCATTTCTATCCGATCTCAGTGCATTCCTTGAAGAAAAACTCACAATTCCGGTTTATAAGAAAACCTCACTGGAAGTTAGCGCGGGTGTACGTGCAAACAAGATGATTATAGACGGGTATAATTATGATCCAACCATGGAACCTCGTTTTAATGGAAAATATACTATTGTCCCTGAGAGAAGAAACGGCGCGCTTAGATCATTTGCTCTTCGTGGTGGATGGGGAATTCTTAAAAGACTTCCTTCAATCGGACAATTGTATCCGGATCCTTTATACAAAGACGAGACACTTTTCCAATATAGAAATACTGCCACCGGAGAAAGCCTTGCACTAATACAGACATCTGTAATAGACAGTAAGCTTGATTACAATCTTAAACCGGCCAAGACAACAAATATGGAATTAGGTTTTGACTTTAACCTATTTGGGGTAACCGGTGAAATCACCTACTTTAATGAGAATCTGACAGATGGAATTTCATCAAATTCAACTTATATATCAGAATCTTATGATTATTATAATACAGTTACTTCGGCGACAGCTTCTCCAAAATATGAGAATGGAAGAGTGTATGTGAAGAATGCAAATGATGTTTATGAAGCTCTCGCATATACTACAAAACGTCGTTTTAAATCATATTCAAAACCGGACAATAGAGGACAAATAAAGAAATGGGGTATTGAATATGACTTAAATTTAGGCAAGATTAAGGCAGTCAATACTTCTGTATTAGTTAACGGATCTTACATCAGAAGTTCGTATTCGACTCCGGGACTTGAATATAATTATAGGGGTTATGTTGACCCTATTGATCCAACGATACTTGTCCCTTACGTAGCAATATTTGAGAACAAAGCAAGTGTGGAATTAGGCAGTGGAAATGAGAGGTTCTCGACAAATATAAACCTTGTGACTAACATCCCGTCAATCAGGATGGTGGTTTCACTAGTCACACAGTGCATATGGCTTAATAACTCCTGGAGTGAATTTGACGAAAACAAGATATATAAACTTGATTCGAATGGCAATCCTGTATATGGTGATTATAATAATCAGACTAATACAGAGATCCTTTACAGAGATCCGGTATCATATATGGACATGGACGGTGTTATAAGACCATTCAGTGACTATTGGACCACAAGCGATCCAAATTTGAAAACCCGTCTATCAATGCTGATTGAATCTCAGAACAGAAGTTACTGGTTCAAGAAAGCAGGATATAAACCATATTTCATGGCAAATATCCGCGTTACAAAAGAGATAGGGAAACTCGCCGCACTCTCTTTTTATGCAAACAACTTTACTAACTCAAGGCCAATCATGAAAAATAAGGCCAGGCCGAATGCAACAGGAAGCAGAATGAATACTCCGATTTATTTTGGTGCAGAGTTAAAATTAACATTCTAATACTGAAGGAAAATGAAAAATATAAGAATATTAACTCTTCTTATAGTATCCCTTAATCTTTGGGGATGTATGAAGGATTCAAAAATGGATGAATTCTCCGATGACGCTATCAGCTCAACTATTGCTGTTGAGGTTACTATGCCCGCAGGTTATGAGACATATGAAACATCAGGCTTACTTGTTTCTCTTCAAGATCCAAGCACCGGGCTTTTATTTTCCGGAACAACTGATGCCAATGGCATTGCAACCATAAAGGTTGCACCAGGATCATACTTTGCAACTGCTGAGACAAAACTTTCTACAGGTAAAGTCATGTATATATTCAATGGGACATCTGATAAAATAAGAGTCACTCCAAAAGATCCCAAAAAAATAGATGCTGAAATTGCTCTTAATGTATCAAAATCCGGTCAGTTGATAATTGCTGAGCTTTATTATGGAGGATGCACTAATCCTGCAGACGGAAAATCTTATACCAGCAAGGATACATATATCAAAATATATAACAACTCAGAGGATGTTGCATACCTTGATTCCCTTTGTGTCGGTGTTGCAGATCCTTGGATAGCTCCTTCAAATGGTAAAGCTTCTCCTTGGGTAAAAAACAACTCAAATGAATTGAGGGACTCTGTTCCAAACTCATTAATTGGCTGGATGTTTCCAGGCACAGGTAAAGATCAACCACTTCAACCGGGAGAATTTACAATTGTTTGTCTAAATGGCATTAATCATACTTTAGTATGCTCAACTTCTATAAATCTTGCAGTTAATGGCTACTGGGCAATGTACGATCCTATATTGACATCTATGCAAACTGTTCCAGAGCCTGGCGTTAATCTCATGTATGGTTTTTGGAAATGCGGAACATCTAAAGCATATATTGTAGCACCACAAGGTCCTGCTGTATTCTTGTACACCATGGGAGGCAAGACACCGGCCCAATTCGTTACAGACACCTATACATGGAAACCCGGTATGACTAGTAGAAATTTTGACTGTCTTATGGTAGATAAGAATCTTGTAATTGATGGCGTTGAATGTCTTAGGAACACAACTGACACAAAAAGATTCAGGCCCGAAATTGATAATGGATTCACAATGGTAGATGGAACCGGGACAGGACAAGCAGTACATAGAAAGGTAGATGCCGCAGCAACCCTTGCTGCCGGAGGAAGAATCGTATACCAAGATACCAACAATTCATCAAATGACTTTGAGAAGAAGTCCGCACCATCATTGAAATAAATTGAGATATAAGATGAAAAATAAAATAACATATTTAATAATAACTATTGTGGCAATAGGTATTCAATCCGGCGCTCTGTTGGCACAGAAAAAAACCTCTGACAAGTGTGTCTATACTTTTGAAAGGTTGGAGAAGAGAGCCCCTTGGATTGTGTCTGAAAACAGTGCTGGTCTTGTATTCAACAATGCACTAAACTACTCTACTGTAGGTGCTTATTACGGCCTCCAGGATGGTGACTATAGAAATTACAACGAAGCTGGGAAATATCAAACATTCGGTATCCAGACTAAATCATATGTAAAATCTAAGAAAGTCTATTTTTATGGCTCTTTTATCTATGATTACGGAGTAAAGAATAATCAGGCTTGGCTTGGTACAATATATCCTGAGAGCACATTAAATCCAATCCTTGATTCTATTCCGGGAAAAGTTTTAAGAGAAGATTATATACTTGCTGCTAAAATCGGTTACCCGATAAACGATAATTGGTCTATAGGTAGTGGATTTGATTACCATACTGCAACTGGAGCCAAAAGAAGCGATGGTCGTAACGCAAACACATTTTCTCATTTTAAAGCCTCTCCGGGTATTACTTTCCATAAAGGAATTGTTACTTCCGGTTTTAATTTCAACTACCAACATGATGTTGAGGACGTAGTATACTCTTATATAGGTGAAACAACCGGTAAGTATATCAAGTATATGGAAGGTTTGTTCTTCATGAGTAGTTCTGGAATATCCACCACAACAACATTAGACAGGAAGTATAATACTGATATTTTTGGAGGTGCTTTACAATTGGAAATCGGCGGTAAAAACCTCAAGTTCTTTAATCAGATGAAAGTCGACTACAATAAAGAGAATGACTTTGAGGATGGCCTTATTAAAAGATATGCTACCGTTGACGGGCTTAAATATCAATATGACGGTCTTATCTCGTATAGAAGTAAAAAGATTGATCATACACTTGCATTGAAATTCGTCAGCAATGAGCAGTTCTCTTATAATGTTTCCAACATCTACGAGGAAATTGTGAATGAACCTGGTTGGTGGGCATTTTTTGAATATGGCAAGACTCTTAGATATATGCAGACAATGCAACAATATGGTGCTGAATATAAAGGATTTCTCAGAAAAGGTCACGGACTCGGATGTTCTTTCGTTGGAACTTTAGGCGTGAACTATATTTCCGTTGAAAAAGATTTTAAAATCTACCCAGCTTCTTATCATCAAGATTATACAAATACAGAAGTATATGCAAAACTTGACAAAAACATCAGAGCTTCAAAAAATGGTTTTGTTGATGTCAATATCTCAGGAAATTATACAATTGGTGACGGGACTATGCTAGAATCAACAAATCCTATAGTTGCCGGATCTCTAAGGCTTAATGAAGAAATTCTAAAAAGAGACTTTGCATATAGAACAGCTGACAGAGCCAATGTCGGTTTTGGTGTAAAATATTCACACATCTTCAACCATGAAAAAGGACTTACTGCATACTTAGGTGCTAATTATGCTCATCAGTTCCTAGTAAATGACGGTGGTTTGGATGTTACTCTTGACGGAGTTCTTCCCGGCACATACAGAAACATGATTTCTGTTCAGATCGGCTTGAACTTCTAGTCACTAGACTGTACTAAATAAAAAGCATCTGCGAAATAACGCAGATGCTTTTTTTTCATTATTTTCTGTATGATTTACTATTTACCTCCGAAATTCTTCATAAACTGAACCCTTTCAAACTTCCTCGGATCTGCGATATTCGAATAGTTCAGCATTCCCTTGAAATCCTTGATGTTTTTGAATCCATGCTTCTCCATGAATATGTGGATATCCTGATTTACATCCGAAATCGCCTCAGCCCCTCTTTTGTACAAAGCTGTACACATCTGGACAGTTGTCGCACCGGCGAGTAGCTGTTTAATAGCTGTCTCTCCTGTGTGGATACCAGTGCTAGATGAAAGATCTATTCCCGGAACGAGTGCAGAAACAATACCCATCCATCTCAACTCCCTCAGAGACTCTGTCTCTGTCGAAAACGCCTCTGCAGCGACTATTTTTAGCTTTGCAATGTCGATATCCGGTGTATAGAACCTGTTGAACATAACAACCCCTTTTGCCCCATAGGCCTTGAGATTATTAACGAATCCCGGAAGGTTCGTTACATATCCGGCAATCTTCACAGCTACCGGAATTTTTAGCATCTTTGTGACTGTACCAATTACATCCAGATACTCTTTCTCAACATCTGACGAGCTTTTGTGAATGTTTAAAGGCAAAGAGTAGATATTGAGTTCAATGGCATTTACCCCTGTCTTTTCAATCTCCCTCGCATACGAGACCCACTCCCCTTTTGAATAGCAGTTTATACTTGCTATTACCGGAATCGATACCTTTTCCTTGATCTCTCTGAGAAGATTCAGATATTTCTCTATCGAATACTGACGCATATAGTGGTGAAGGTAGTCAGCCGACTCGGGATAATCGTTGCTGCGAGAATTCAGGAAATCCGCCTCGTCAACAATCTGCTCCTCAAAAAGGGACTTCACAACAATCGCCCCAACCCCGGCTTTCTCAAATGATTCTATCTTATCAAGCTGTGTTGTCAGGCCGGAACTTGCTGCAATAACAGGCGAGCTCAGGGTCAAACCCATGTAATTAACCGAGATATTTGTCATGATTTCAAGTTTTAGATTTTTTCCAGAACACTTCTAAATCCCACCTTGTCTCCAACTATTGCTTTCAGTTCAGATACAGGAATACGCTCCTGTTTCATTGAATCTCTGTATCTTATAGTCACGCAATTGTCCTCTAGACTCTGGTGGTCGACAGTTATACAGAATGGAGTACCGATTGCATCCTGACGGCGGTATCTCTTTCCGATACTGTCCTTCTCGTCATACTGACAGTTAAAGTCAATCTTCAGATCCTTCATTATCTCCCTTGCCATCTCCGGAAGGCCATCCTTCTTAACAAGCGGAAGCACCGCTAATTTAACAGGAGCAAGGAATGCAGGCAATTTCAACACTACTCTCTCCTCTCCGTCCTCGAGTTTCTCTTCGCAATAACATGAAGAGTAGATTGCCAGGAAGGTCCTGTCCAGACCTATAGAGGTCTCAATAACATAAGGGATATAGCTTTCATTAGTCTCTGGGTCGAAATACTGCATCTTCCTTCCTGAGAATTTCTGATGCTGGCTGAGGTCAAAGTCGGTACGTGAGTGTATTCCCTCAAGTTCCTTGAAGCCGAACGGGAAATCAAACTCTATATCAGTAGCAGCATTGGCATAGTGCGCAAGCTTTTCATGATCGTGGAAACGATACTTCTCTTCGCCCAGACCAATTGCCTTGTGCCAGTTCAGGCGAGTCTCCTTCCATTTGCGGAACCACTCGAGCTCTTCTCCCGGTCTTACAAAAAACTGCATCTCCATCTGTTCGAACTCCCTCATCCTGAAAATAAACTGTCTTGCAACAATCTCATTTCTGAATGCCTTTCCTATCTGTGCAATTCCAAAAGGAATCTTGAGCCTGGATGTCTTCTGAACATTCAGGAAGTTGACAAATATTCCCTGAGCTGTCTCGGGACGCAGATAAATTGTACCGGACTCGTCACTCACGCTTCCCAATTGTGTTGAGAACATCAGGTTAAACTGACGGACATCGGTCCAGTTCCTTGTTCCGGATATCGGACATACAATCTCACAATCGATAATCAACTGTTTGAGAGCGTCAAGGTCATTAGCCCTTAGGGCATCGTTCATCCTCTT
>JAQVBQ010000070.1 GCA_028690215.1 Bacteroidales bacterium
TAGTTCGTGAGGGGGGGAGAATATGAAAAAAGAGCTAATGATTCAGCTATATAGTCAGTTGGATGGTATTGTCCAGATTGCACAGGGTGCAAAAGTGGAGTTTTGGTATGCACGGGATTTATTGGAGTTACTTGGTTATACCGACTGGCGAAATTTTTTGAAAGTAGTGGACAAGGCTAGGGATTCCTGTGTGAATGCAGGTGCAAAGGCGGAGAACCATTTTGTTGACGTCAACAAAATGGTTCCAATAGGATCTGGTGCGGAACGTTCTATTGAGGACATTATGCTTACTCGCTATGCTTGTTATCTGATTGCGCAGAATGGTGATCCGCGAAAGGATCAGATTGCTTTTGCCCAAACTTATTTTGCTGTACAGACCCGTAAACAGGAAATTATTGAAGAACGCATTCGTCTGCAGGAGCGGCTTCAAGCTGGCCAGAAACTACGCGAGTCTGAGACCGAGCTCTCTAAAAATATTTACGAGCGTGGAGTAGATGATCAAGGCTTTGGACGCATTCGTTCCAAGGGTGATGCTGCACTGTTTGGCGGAACTGCAACCCAGGCCATGAAGAATCGTCTGGGGGTGCCGGAAAATCGACCTCTAGCAGATTTTTTGCCGACAGTAACCATTGCTGCAAAAAATCTAGCAACGGAAATAACCAATTATAATGTGGAGCAGCACGATCTGAACGGCGAGTGGGCAATTACTGATGAACACGTTTTAAATAACAAGAGCGTAAGAAGCATGCTAGTAGATCGTGGTATCAAGCCCGAGGAACTCCCGCCGGAGGAAGACTTAAAGAAACTTGAACGCAGGGTGAAGTCAGACGAAAAAAAGATGATTAAAGGAACAGAACTGCCCAAAAGACTTTTAGATAGTAACAAAGAATAGTATGGGCGGAAGGTTTCAATGAAGCGACCTACAAGTAACCAATCTGAAAGAGGAAGTGCTTGAAAGATGAAGAGCTGTTGGCAAAATATGAGGCGTTAATCCTTGAAAACGACCTTATGAGAGAGGAGGACCCGGATGAAGAAACTGACTGAAGAAGATATAAAATTTCGTTACATCACACCAGCTATTGAAGAGGCAGGATGGACGAAGAACCAGATCCTGATGGAATATTTCTTTACTGACGGTCAGGTTTTAGTGCGTGGCAATACGGTAAAGAGAGGCAAGCGCAAAAAAGCGGATTACCTGCTTACTCATAAAGACGGGCAATTCCCTTTGGCAATTGTTGAAGCCAAAGATGCTGACCATTCTATTGGTGATGGTCTTCAGCAGGCAATGGACTATGCAGAGATTCTCAATATTCCTTTTGCCTATTCCTCCAATGGCAGTGGATTCATTGAGCATGACTTCTTCACCGGCGCTGAACGTGAGCTGGAAATGGATAAGTTCCCGGATGAAAGTGAGTTATGGAATCGCTATATGAAAGGCAAAGGCTTTGATGATGCACAAGAGAAAATTGTGGTAGAGCCTGATTACTTTGATACCTTCTCTCAGATAAAACCGCGATACTATCAGCGTATTGCTATAAATAAAACATTAGAAGCTGTAGCTAAAGGTCAAGACCGGATTCTGCTGGTTATGGCAACTGGTACGGGAAAAACCTTCACTGCTTTCCAGATTATATGGAAGCTACTCAAAACAGAGACAGTGAAGAGAATACTCTACCTGGCTGATCGAAATATCCTCATTGATCAAACGATGCAGCATGACTTCAAGCCATTTGAAAAGATCATGACCAAGGTTCAGGACAAAAAGCTGGATAGCTCCTATGAAATATACATGAGTCTCTATCAGCAATTAGCTGGTGATAATGGCATAGAACCATTTAGAGAATTCCAGCCAGTTTTTTTCGATCTAATTATTGTCGATGAGTGTCATCGTGGCAGTGCTAAGGAGGAATCACAGTGGAGAAGGATTCTGGATTACTTCCGTACGGCAATTCAAATCGGCATGACAGCTACACCGAAAGAGACAAAAGAAGTCAGCAATATAACATACTTTGGCGAATCAGTCTACACCTATAGCCTGAAGCAAGGTATTGATGATGGCTTCCTGGCACCATATAAGGTCATTCGAATTGGTCTCGATAAAGACCTTGAAGGATGGAGGCCATACAAAGGACAAGTCGATATCTATGGCAATGAAATCGAAGATCGGGAATATAACATAACTGATTACGACCGTAAATTAATTATTGATGAACGAACCCAAGCTGTAGCCAATCGTATTACCAAATGGCTCAAAGCAAATGGACGTTTCAGCAAGACAATTATCTTCTGCGTGGATATCGATCATGCAGAGCGTATGCGTCAGGCTATAATCAATGAAAACAAAGATCTGGTGGCTGAAAATCCAAAATACGTCATGCGCATAACAGGCGACAACCAAATAGGCAAAGCACAGTTGGATTATTTCATAGATGCTAATGAGAAATATCCCACAGTGGTTACAACGTCCAAGCTGATGAATACTGGAGTTGACTGCAAAACCTGCCAGCTTATCGTTCTTGATAACAATATCAACTCCATTACTGAGTTCAAACAGATTATCGGACGTGGTACCAGGCTTTATCCTGACTATGGCAAAGAGTATTTCACCATCATGGACTTTCGTGATGCGTGCAGGCTGTTTGCTGATCCTGATTTTGATGGCGATCCGGTAGTTATTATAGATGGAGGAGACGGCGGAGACGAGTGGGATCCAACTAAGCCTGATGATCCGGATATACCTGACAATCCGGATGATTCTGCTGATCCTGATTATCCAACCGGTCCACCACCTTTTGAGCCTCCAGGCGTTGGAGAACCGTTTAGGAAATATCGAGTGAGAGGTGTACCGGTCAGGATTCTTAATGAGCGTGTTCAGTACTACGACAAGGATGGTAAGCTTATCACGGAAAGCATCAAGGATTACAGTAAGCGGAACATTCTGGAAGAATACGCAACTTTGGACGAATTTCTCCAAGCTTGGAGCAGTGCGGATAAGAAACAGGCAATCGTGGAAGAACTCCAGGAACAAGGCGTGCTTTTGGATGCATTGAAAGAAGAAGCCGGCAAGGATTTAGATGACTTTGATTTGATTTTACATGTTGCTTATGACAAAAAGCCGTTGACGAAAAAAGAGCGTGTGGACCATGTTAAGAAGCAGGGTTATCTCTACAAGTATTCAGAGGTTTGCCAGGAGGTTTTGTCAGCTCTGCTTGATAAGTACATGAATGAAGGCATAAGTGAACTGGAAGATACAAGAATTCTGGACAATACACCATTCGACCACATTGGAAGCCCGAAGAAAATAGCCAAGTTGTTTGGCGGAAAAGAAGGATACATTCAAGCAGTCAGAGGATTAGCGCGGGCCATTTATGAAGCGGCATAATATATAGCAAGAGGGGACCAATAATATGAGTTTAGGAAGTTTTGTCAAGACTATACAAAACATTATGAGAGGAGACAGCGGTATTAATGGTGATGCTCAGAGAGTTGAGCAGATGACCTGGACCCTGTTTTTGAAAGTCTATGATGCCAAGGAAGAAGATTGGGAATTCCATGATGATAACTATGAATCTATCATCCCGGAGGAGCTTCGCTGGAGGAACTGGGCGGTTGATCATAAAGATGGAAAAGCGATGACTGGCCAGAGTCTGCTGGATTTTGTTAACAACAAGCTTTTTCCCACACTGAAAGAGTTAGCTATTACTGAGAAAACTCCAATGAAGCAGTCAATCGTAAAGGCAGTCTTTGAAGACAGCAACCAGTACATGAAAGATGGCATACTCCTTAGAAAAATAGTCAACGAAATTGATGCCATTGAATTTGATGAATACGATGAGCGCCATGCCTTCGGTGATATTTATGAAACCATTCTGAAGAGCTTACAGAGTGCTGGTAATGCGGGCGAGTTCTATACCCCCAGGGCTGTTACTGACTTTATGGTCAAGATGATTGATCCGAAACTGGGTGAACGTATTGGCGATTTTGCTTGCGGTACGGGTGGATTTTTAACATCAACCTTGAAGGTGCTGGAGCCTCAGATTAAAACCATTGAAGAAAGAGAACTGTACAACCAGAGCATCTACGGTATTGAAAAGAAGCCGTTGCCATATCTGCTTTGCATCACTAATATGCTACTGCATGATATCGATAGTCCAAATATTTTTCATGGCAACTCCTTGGAAAGAAATGTCCGTGAGTATAAAGCCAGCGACAAATTTGATATTGCTCTAATGAATCCTCCCTATGGCGGGACCGAGAGCGATGGCGTGAAGATCAACTTCCCGGCTGACCTTAGAAGCAGTGAGACAGCTGACCTTTTCATGTCGGTAATTATGTACCGTTTGAAAGAGCATGGACGCGCAGGGGTTATCATCCCGGATGGATTCCTTTTCGGCACCGATAATGCCAAGGTCGCTATTAAGAAAAAGCTGCTGGAGGAGTTCAACCTGCATACAGTTGTCCGTATGCCATCCAGCGTATTTTCACCTTATACTTCCATCACGACTAACATTCTGTTCTTTGATAAATCCAAGAAGACAGACAAGGTCTGGTTCTATCGCGTGGATATACCAGAAGGGTATAAGCACTTTTCCAAGACTAAGCCGATGAAGGTAGTGCACTTCGATGAGTGCGTTGCTTGGTGGAATGAACGTCAGGAAATCAAAGACACAGAGACCGACACATACAAGGCAAAAGACTATACCGTTCAGGAGCTTGCTGACCGGGGCTATGATCTCGACCTGTGTGGCTATCCTACCGCAGAAGAAGAAGTTCTGTCCCCGGAAGAAACCATCCAGAACTTCCATGAAAAGAGAGATGCCCTCAATGCCAAAATTGATAAGCGCTTAGCAGAGATTGAAGCTCTCCTGGGGGTAGAACGATGATTGCTGAACGACTTCGGAAATCAATTCTACAAGCGGCTATACATGGGCAACTAACGGAGCAACTACCGGAGGATGGTGATGCAAGGGATTTATTAGCTGAGATCCAGGCTGCGAAAGCACAGCTTATTAAAGATGGGAAGATAAAGCAAGAGAAAGCGCTTCCAGCGATAGCGGAAGATGAAATCCCATTTAATATTCCTGAAAATTGGTGTTGGGTAAGATTGAATGACATTTGCCAACAGATTGGCGATATTGACCATAAGATGCCACAAACAGTAACGAATGGTATACCATATATTTCGCCGGTTGATTTTTATGGAGAGAATGGCATCAACTTTGACACTGCTAAGCAAATCAGTTATGAAGATTATTTGAGGTTATCAGCCAAGATTAAGCATGGAAAAAATGACATAGTTTTTCCTAGATACGGTACCATTGGCGTTCTTAGATATATTGAAATAGACAGAGAATTCCTTGTGTCATATTCATGTGCCACTATCAAGTCATTTGTTACTTTGAACAATCCGATGTTTTTATATTATTGCTTACAGTCCCCGCATATTAAGGATGAGATTGTAAGGTATATTAATAAAACAACACAACCAAATGTCGGGTTAGCCTCAATCAAACAATTTTTAATTCCGTTTCCTCCAAAATTAGAGCAAGACAGGATAGTTACTAATCTAAACGGAATAATAAATGACTTGTTGTTACTAGCAAAGGACGAAAACAAGCTCAAAGTATTACAAAAATCCTTCCCCAAGAAAATGAAGGATTCTCTGCTTCAATCAGCAATCCAAGGCAAGCTCACCGAACAACTGCAATCTGATGGCGATGCTCACGATTTAGTTGAAAAAATCCAAAAGGAGAAAGCACGCCTCATCGAAGAAAAGAAGATCAAAAAGGAGAAGGATATACCGGAGATTACGGAGGATGAGATCCCATTTAATATTCCGGATAATTGGTGCTGGGTGAGGTTGGGTGATTGTTTGGATGTGAGAGACGGAACACATGATACTCCTAAATATGTTTCACAAGGTGTCCCGTTAGTAACTAGTAAGAATTTAAATAACGGAAGATTAGATTTTTCAACTGCAAAGTTCATAAGTGAGAAAGATTCTAAAATAATAAATAGCAGATCAAGCGTTGATGATGGAGATATTCTTTTTGCAATGATAGGAAGTATTGGAAATCCGGCTCTTGTAAAAAAGGATAGGGAGTTCAGCATTAAAAATGTTGCTCTGTTCAAAAACATAAATCAAATCATGAACATGCAATATGCGTATTATTATCTCTCAATAGAGCAGAAAACTATGAAAAAGATATCATCTGGAGGTGTCCAAACTTTTGTTTCATTGAGTTTCTTAAGAAAGTATTTAATTCCCCTTCCGCCACTTGCAGAACAGCACCGCATCGTTGAACGATTAGACCAACTCTTACCACTCTGCGATGCGCTCGAATAACAACCGAATTCAAAGGAGTAGCAAAAATGGAATGGAAATCACCGGAATACTCAAAGAATCAAATCATTAAATCGGGAAAGATCATAAAAGATCCCGCAGCCAGTTCTGATTCTGAAGAAAGTAAAGAAACCTTAAAAGCTATTGATAACTTGAGAGCTTCACATGCATACCCGCTTCAAGTTATTTATGGCTACTTCAAAAGAAACTATGATAAATCAGGTTTTATTGTTGCCCAGAGGTTGAAGCGACTTGCGTCAATAGTCAAAAAATTAGAGCGAGAGCCCACTATGAGCCTTTGGACCATGCAAGATTTGGGTGGGTGCCAGTTATGGCTATATTTGGTATAGAATTTGTAATTAATTTGGGAGGAGCTGATATAAGCGGGTATTGGAATGGCTGAAAAAATGATGCAGTTAGTCCATTATATATAAATCTAAAAGAGATTTGGGAAAAGCTGGATAATATAGAACTTGATTCTGAAAATATGATAAAATATGATAAGTAATGGTAACGCGGGTAAAATAAAAAACAATGGATAAGCAAGATTTGCTTAGTGATTATTAAATAGATCGGGTTTTCTTTAATAATTAGCAGCTTGATTACATAGCGGAAGTTTTTCGGATAACACCCGGAAAGCGGAAATCAAGCTGTTATTGCCCCGAAATATCTCTTTGGATGGGGGTGTAGTATGAGCCAACAGCTATTTATAAGTCCACGCCTTGTGGGTAAACGGTTTTCGGAACATTCCATTCCCCTTGAGTTTCTCAAGGATTTGGCTGTTATCGAAGAAATGATAATAGAGGTAGCTAAATGGCATTTCCGACAGGATCATCCGGATCGAAAATGTTCTCCGCGTGGTTTTACTGATGGAATTTCTCTGAACTTGGCTCGAATTAATAGTGGAAGTGCTATTGCTGATATTGTGCTTGTGACAGAAGATCAGGTACTTTTCCCGTCTGAAAATCAGATATACTTCGAAAAAGCTCGTAACAGTATTATTAAAGCCATTGGGGCTGCTGAACGAAGCGAATCTGTCCATAGTTATCTTCCGGAAAATCTTTTAGGATACTTTGATCGTTTTGGGCGAAGTTTGAAGGATGAAGAAGCAATTGAGTTTTGTACTCCGGATTTAAATGAAACATCAAAACTTAATAAGAATAGTAGACGTCGCCTAATTCTTGCCTCATCTCAAGTCCAAGAACTTACCGAAGAGGTGACAATCAGGGGAATTATACCAGAAGCTGATCAAGGCAAAAAAACATTCCAAATTATGACGAGGGATGGATCAAAACTTGTTGCACCTATGGAGCCTCAGCACAGAGATACTGTTTTAGAAGCTTTCAATGGCTTTGAAAATGGTTTGCATGTTTTATTGCATGGTATCGGTAAATTCAATCGTTTAGATAAACTACAAAGCATTGAATCGGTAGAACACATAGGCATATTGGATCCTAATGATATTGCAGCAAGAATTGAAGAACTCAATGAACTAAGAGATGGTTGGTTCAATGGCTTTGGTTTTGCACTTAATAAAGAAGGATTAGTATGGCTACTTAATAAGTTTGATACCTATTATCCCGAAGAACTTCTTCTTCCCTATCTCTACCCCACTTCTGAGGGCAAAGTACAAGCAGAATGGACAATCGCAAACATTGAGATTTCTTTAGAAATAGATATTGAAAATCATCAAGGTGAATGGCAGGGTTTAGAAATGACACAGCTCGATGAGTGTTTCAAAGAACTAAATTTGAATAATGAGGAAGACTGGCAGTGGGTTACTGCAAAGATCAGGGGTCTTTTACAGGTCGGGGAAGGAGAAGCCAGTCATGAACAATAACACGATATTGTTGAGGCAGATTCATCCTGCATTTGTCCAACAAGGACGGGTCACTTCTCAGGCTTTTCGACCTACACCTAAAGATCAAAACAGATTATCAGTTTATGATGGTGATCAAATAACAGCTTATAATGCTTTCGAACATTATACTCAGCAATTGGGCAATAATTCGATAGGTATATTGGCAGTAACAATCGCTGAGTGCAATGATGTTCAACTCCCAGTTCAACCCGATCCAGAGCCTTTTCCGGAGCATGCAGTGATTGAATTTGCAGATTTGGGGAAGAGGGACATTGAAAAAAGGGCTAAGCAGTTGAGGATTAAAGCAGAATTGCGGGGCTGGCTATTTCAAGCTATTTGACTTGTTGCAAGGTATCAAAGGGTACCTTGAACACCTTATGGCTCAATCTTTTAATGCCTGTATGAAATATTTAACGGCTTCAGATACGGGATGTGCATTTTCGTTTTTTATCATTTTATTGTTGAGTAGCCATTTAACTATTAAAATCGTCTATTCTGTGGAGTAG
>JAQVBQ010000071.1 GCA_028690215.1 Bacteroidales bacterium
GATCTGATACTAAAAAAGTATGACAGTCTCGACCTTTCCATAAAGAATGAGATTGCAGATCGCGTCAATTACTACAACAAACTTGAAGGAGCTGTGCAATATTCCGAATCAGCCTCTGATGGTTCAGAAATGATCTCGCTGGACAAGCTTCGTCTCAAAGCAACAATTTCCGGAAAGAAAGCAAAGAGTGTGTATATATTTGACTCCTATAGCTACATGCGTTACTTCAAAAAAAGCCTGAAAGCCGGATTCCTCTTCGGAGACATTACACATGTGCCTGAAATTCCATCATTCGTAAAGAGCCGTCCCGTCAATGGAGACAATTCTCACTCCATACTACTGCCACTAAATAAAATAAGACACTTCACAACAGTGAAGGACAAATGGAAATTTACGGAGAAAAAAGACATGCTGGTTGGCAGGGCATATGTAGCACAACCCCAGCGCATCAAATTCTGGGAGATGTACTTTAACCACCCCATGTGTGATCTGGGAAATATCAATCCTCGGCTCGAAGGACATCCTGAATGGAGTGTGAGACCCATGTCAATTGAAGGACATCTGAAATACAAATTCATTCTATGCATTGAGGGAAACGATGTTGCAACAAACTTAAAATGGGTCATGTCTTCAAATTCCCTGGCAGTAATGCCTAAACCAATATATGAAACATGGCACATGGAGGGACGTCTGATTCCCGATTATCACTATGTGGAGATAAAACCAGACTATTCAGATCTTGAAGAGAAGTTAAGGTATTATATTGAGCATTCAGAAGAGGCAGAAAAAATCACAAAAAACGCGAATAGTTACATAAAAAATTTTTCTAACAATAAAATTGAGAAAATTATCTCTTTGATGGTGATTAATAAATATTTCCAATGCACCGGCCAATCCCACCGCGCTTAATCTAAAATTTTGATTCAATTTTGCAAAAATATCAAGATTTTTTATCAACAATTCTTGCATTAATTTGTAATTATATCTAAATTTGTAGACTAATAAAAAGACTAATATGAAAAAAATCGTCACAAAACTAGCACTATTGCTGTCCATCACTTCAGCCGTCCTGATAGGATGTGTGGATTTAAACCCTGACGACAAACCGATTGTTTCTCCTATTGGCGTAATCCCTTCAGACTTTGACTGGAAGACCGTGACAACAATCAAATGCACCGTTCAGGTGCAACCTGTAACCGGTGTCAGCAACACCTCAGCAAGGACAATTAAAATATTCAACAGCGCCACTCTCAGTTCGTCTTCTTTGATAGCTTCCGGATCTGCAAAACCCGGAATACCTTATATTGCCACGATAACACTTCCTCAGGCTTTAGAAAAGATATATATTCTGGAGACACTCCCGAATGGCTCAAGCACAGTACAAACCGTAAATATCACATCAACTAATCTGACTGTAGCATTTACAAAATCTGCCGGGACTCCTTTCGGAGCACCATTGATGCTAGGAGCCGATCCTATCCCTGCTGTAACAATTCCAACCAATTTTGATGCAAATATTACTACATCAACAAGTGGGTCACTTTCCGGATTCGATGCCGGTCAGACAAGTGCATATGGTAACAAATATAAAGCATATTACCTTCCTTCAGGTGTGACAAACACCAAGATAACCGGCCTTAACGGATATAACAACCATCTTATTTTATATGTTGCAGGAACTCTGAAAATTTCTAACTTCTCTATCTATCGCGGATCAATTTTCATTCTTGATGGGGGTGTCGTAGAGGTTCCGAATCTTAGCACATCATCACCATTGGTAACAGATGTCCCGGCAATCTATGTTGCTCCGGGTGGTACTCTGAAACTCACCAGTACCAATTCCGACACAGGCCTCGGTGATGGTGTATATTCTATAAATAAAGGCACAATTACAGCAGCGAATAATTTCACTGTTAAAACCGGAACTGACTTTTATAATGTGGGTACTATTACACTATCAAACACCAAGAAATCCGCAAAACCGACATTATTCATCACAAATAGCTCAAGCTTATATAACAGTGGCACCATTAATGCCTACGGAGTTGATTTTACCAGTACCTCAAATGTTACAAATATTTCCGGTGCTGTAATAGATGTTACCAGCTATTCTCAGACCAACAGCACAATCGTTAATAACTACGGTGAAATTGCTGCAAGTGAGACTTTTGTGACATCCTCTACTGCAACACTCAACAATTATTGTCACATAACGACTGATGCTGCTACCATACAAGGCATAACATTAAACATGTATGACGGCTCTTTGTTCCATTGTCAGTCTCTTGCTCCCAATAACTTGACCTTAAATCTCCTTGGCGGCAGCATGATGCTTGTTGACGGCGATATCACCAATGTATTTAATTGGTGGATAAGCAACAATGCCAGCACATTCTCAGTTATCAAGTGTTCCGGAACTATAAGTAATGGATTTACTTCTACTTACGGAGGAGGGACAACATCAGTAAATGGTAAAATTGAATTTGTACATGCAAATCTGACCGAAGGTTCCGGAACAAACGGCAGATTGCGCTATGAACCGGCTTTTACAAACGGAGCAATCCTTACATCTACACAGACTCAAAACATTCCTGCGACAACATGTAACGCCGGTCTTGGACAAATTTCCGGCGGCGGTGGCAGCTCATCCGATGCAGATAATGACGGAATACCTGTAGGTACTGACATAGATGACAATGATGCCAATGTTGCTTTTGTATCATACTTCCCTGCAGAAGGTACCTGGGGTACTTATGCATTCGAAGACTTATGGCCATCTAAAGGGGATTACGATGTGAACGACATTGTGATGGACTTCAGGATTGCAACCTACACTAATGCTTCTAATCTTGTAACAAAATTGAAGATTGACTACAATGTAAGGGCAAGTGGTAGTACACTTGTTCTGGGAGCTGCTTTCCAACTTGATCAAGTCAATTCTTCCAATGTTGCCTCTGTCACAGGCCAGAGTTTAGGCTCTTCAGGATATTTTTCAACTGCCGCAAATGGTGCGGAAAATGGCGTATCCCTTGCTGTAATTCCTCTTTTCAACAGCCAGAGAGGACTCATGAGCTACAGCGGATTCTTGAATACTGAACCAGGTGGGACTCACTACAACACTCCTGATAAATCTGTAATAGTAACATTCAATACAGGGTTAGATCAGTCCAAACTATCAATGGATGCACTTAACTTCTTCATCGCAGCATCATCCAGAGGAAACGAGATACACCTTCCTGGTTACACAACTACATCAAATTTCTCATCAACCGGAGGATCATCAAGCGGTGACATCTATAAGTATGCAGACGGAATGATGTGGGGTCTTATGATACCTGAGTCATTCAGCCACCCAATAGAGAAATCTCCTATTAACACAGCATATCTGCACTTTGCAGAGTGGGCTATATCAGGTGGATCTTCTTATACCGATTGGTATATGCCAAAAAGCGGATATACAAACGATGACTTAATCTACTCTTATTAAATGAATAATCTCTTGTATTGAAAACCTTTACGGGTTTGACAAGATGAAATAATAAAGAGGCCGGCAAATAATACTTGCCGGCCTCTTTATTATAACTTTTTTGTTTAATTAGGGTTTCATTATGTTTGCCAAAGGGGCAACCCAATAGTTTTTCAGTCCGAATCCTCCTGCCTTGCCCTGAACTCTTTCAGTAAAGAGGATCCTTTTTGTCTTTACGTTAAAACAAACAACAACAAAGCGTCCGATTCCATCCTGGCGATCCAGCATCTCAGCAGCATAAAGAACTCCGTATCCTGTATCTCTTCCTGTATTGAATGATTTTATCAGGGTTGAAATATTCTGGTCTGAGAGTTTATATTGTTTATTGTAAGTACTCATACTGTTTCCGTCCATAACACGGCTTCTGTAGATAGCCTCATCAATGTTTACATTGTCAAAACTCTCGAACCTCTGTCTCTTAAGCTCAGCTGCATTATCCAATTCATATGCATATTTGACAAAAAATGTAGTGAAAGGATATTTATCAGACTCTTTTATTATTAGTTTGTTAATCTCTTCAAATGCTACTATGAATTTATCAGGGCTCTCTTTAGCACCAAATACCTTCACCATTGAAAAATCAACGCCATAATAATTCATTTTTGGCGCATTTTGCGAACCGTTGCCCGCAAACAGATTGCCTGCCGATACGAACAGAACAATCAGGATAATTATCTTCTTCATCGCTTTGCTTGTTAGGTTTATAGCAAATTTAAGAAATATTTCTTTAATTTTTCTTTTTATAGCTTATTATTGCCCACAAATTAAATGTAATGGCAAACATTGATAAAGCCGCTATCTGTCTTGTTAGGTCTGCAAGACCGCTTCCCTTGAGATAAAGCATACGCATGATCTCAATAAAATACCTCATTGGATTGAAGCTTGCTATAACTTGTGCCCACCCGGGCATACTGTCTATCGGTGTGAACAGTCCGGCCATCATATTCATAACAAGCATAAAGAAGAACATTACAAACATCGCCTGCTGCATCGTATCTGAATAATTTGATATTACCAGACCGAGGCCTGAAACGACAAGAAGAAAAACAGAGGCAAGCAGATAAAAGACGGCAAGAGATCCTACAGGCGAGACTCCATATATTATTCTTGCCAGTAATATTACTATCGTAAGTACGATAAAACCAATTATCCAATACGGTATTAACTTGGAGAAGATAAAGGTAAATTTCGGAATAGGAGTCACATTTATCTGCTCTATCGTTCCGGCCTCTTTTTCTGATACGATATTCAAGGCAGGGAGAAAACCGCACAACAAAGTTAAAAGCATCGTCATCAGGGCAGGAACCATGAATTTCTTATAATCCATTGTCGGGTTATATCTTGTCTGGGTTGCCACATCAATAAGGGCAACCTGGCCAGATCCGGCCTTTTCTAAAAAGAATTCCGAGATAATATTCGATAGATATGCGCCACCCATTCCGCCTCTGGTTCCATTGACAGCATTAACCGAAATATTGACTTTTGCGCTTCTCTCTCTTATCTGATCTTTTTCATAATTCTCGGGAATTTCCAATATGATGTCAATCTCATCGTTTTGAATCATCTCTTTTGCCTCTTTGTAGCTACCTGCATACTTTTCAACAATGAAATAGGTAGATGAGTTAATCTTGTTTACAAGCTCCATTGAGAGCGAGCTTCTGTCATTGTCCACAACAGCAACCTTAATATCTTTTATGTCCAGATTCGCTGCCCATGGAAGCAGAAGCATCATCATCACCGGGAACACCAGTATCAGCTTTGGGAGGAACTTATTCCTCATTATAGCCTTGAACTCTTTCTCTATTAAATATTTCAGCATATCAGGCAAGTCTTGTCCTGAATTTCTTCAGGCTTATTGTTGTAAATACCACAGCCATCCCTGCAAGTACAGAAATCTCTGTCAACACATACCCCACAGGTAAACCTTGTATCATTAGTTTCTTTACTGCCAGAATGTACCATTTTGCAGGAATGAATTGAGCTATTGCCCTTAAAATAAAAGGCATATTCTCAACCGGAAATATCATTCCTGAGAGTAACATTACCGGCATCATAAATACTAGTCCGGATATAAGCATTGCAGCAACCTGTGTGTCTACCAGAGTTGAAATCAGCAGCCCTATTGATAGTGCAACAAGGATGAATATCACAGAGACGATGATTAGCCAGAAGAGGCTGCCGCTAATTGGAACACCCAGAAGAAAAACGGAAAGGAGCAGAACAGTGGTCAGGTTCACCAATGAAAGGGTGAAATATGGAACAGCCTTCGAAAGTATTATATATATCGGTTTCATTGGAGAGACCAGCAATACCTCCATTGTTCCAACTTCCTTCTCCCTAACGATTGAGATAGAGGTCATCATTGCACATATCAGCATCAGTATCATGCCCATAACTCCGGGAACAAAGCTGTACGAGCTCTTCATCTGAGGATTATACAACATACTAAGCTCCGCCGTAACAGGTAGAGTTTTATTTGTCAGATCAAGCTGAGCCTCTCCTATAATAGCCTGTACATATCTTGTAACAGCATTCGATGTATTAGGATCCGTCCCGTCTGTAATTACCTGAACACTTCCTCTTCCTTCATGGAGGATTTTGTTGTTTAGATTGCTTTCAAACACTGCAACAACCTTAGCTTTGCCCGATTGAAGCAACCTATTGGCATCATTCAGATTGTCCACGGAGGCTACAAGGTTGAAATAGGGACTTTCGCTGATTTTGCGGATTACCAGCCTTGATGTGGCGTCATGCGACTGATCATATATAGCTATATCTATATTTTTCACCTCGTTAGACAGAGCAAAACCAAAGAGTATTATCTGAATAGCCGGCATCAGCAATAAAATCAGAATCGTCCTCGGATCTCTGAAGATGTGCATGAACTCCTTCTTTACAAAAATTAGAAACTGTTTCATCTTAAATCTCCTTTCTATTTGCTCCCCTTGCCAGCTTGAGGAAAACACCTTCCATCCCGTCCACATTGAATTTTTTCTTCAGATTGTGTGGAGTATCAAGAGCATCAATCCTTCCATCCACCATTATTGAGACTCTGTCACAATATTCAGCCTCATCCATATAGTGAGTGGTTACAAAGACAGTTATACCTTCGTGTGCGGCCTTATATATCAACTCCCAGAACTGTCGCCTGGTTGCGGGATCGACACCTCCTGTAGGTTCATCAAGAAAGACTACCTTGGGCTTGTGGAATATGGCAACTGAAAATGCCAGTTTCTGTTTCCATCCCAAAGGAAGTGACTTGACCAAAGTCTCCTTTTCTGACATGAATCCCAGCTCATCAAGCATCAAATTACTCTTTTCGGCTATTTCCCTGTCATTCATTCCATATATCCCGCCAAACAGCCTGAAATTTTCCCACACCTTAAGATCTTCATAAAGAGAGAATTTCTGACTCATATAACCGATATTAGACTTGACCTTGTCTGACTCTCTCATTGTATCGAAATTTGCCACAAGCGCTTTTCCTGATGTCGGTATACTAAGTGCACAAAGCATCCTCATTGCTGTTGTCTTACCTGCTCCGTTTGCTCCAAGAAAACCAAATATCTCCCCTTTGTATACATCAAAAGTAATATTGTCTACAGCAGTAAAATTCCCGAATTTCTTTGTCAATTCTGAAACCTCAATAACCTTCTCTCTATCTGAAAATCTCTTACTCATATTCACCTCTGATTTTCTGAATTTATTTGTGACAATATCATATAGCAATCTTCAACATTTGCTTCAATTTCATTAACCTCCAAACCTGTAAAACCAAGATTTTCCA
Organism: Bacteroidales bacterium; assembly: GCA_028690215.1. Classification (GTDB taxonomy): domain Bacteria; phylum Bacteroidota; class Bacteroidia; order Bacteroidales; family UBA932; genus Bact-08. The sequence goes on from JAQVBQ010000071.1 coordinate 7,314, forward strand.
TCATTTTAACAACATCCCCGGTTGTAGTGGATAAATCTCTGAGTGTAATATGGTGCATATCTCCGAAAGCAAAGGCAGCCTCAACAATCGGCAACTCACGCAATGCCTTAAGAATAGGATACATATCATCACCTTTGACAGACATTATTCTTTTTTCAAGTGAGGCAATGATACCTGCCGGTGTATCAATCTTCAAAAAAGTTCCTTCGTTGATGAGTGCTATTCTGTCACATAATTTTGCTTCATCCATATAAGGAGTTGAAACAATAATTGTTATTCTTTGCTCTTTAAGTCTTCCCAACATCCCCCAGAACTCTTTCCTGGAAACCGGATCTACACCAGTTGTCGGTTCATCAAGGAAAAGTACGGATGGTTTGTGTATTAGAGCACAGCTGAGCGCCAGTTTCTGTTTCATTCCCCCGGAGAGATCCCTTGCCTTCCTCTTCTTGAATGGTTCTATTTGGCTGTATATATCTTTAATCAGCGAATAATTCTCTTCCACTGTGGTTTTAAAAAGAGTTGCAAAGAAATTGAGGTTTTCCTCAACGGAGAGATCCTGATAAAGCGAGAATCGTCCCGGCATATAACCGACTCTCTCCCTGATACTCTTATAATCCTTTATCACATCAAACCCGTCAACTGTAACACTACCGGAGTCAGCCAGCAGAAGTGTCGTCATAATCCTGAACAGAGAAGTCTTTCCTGAACCATCCGGTCCTATAAGCCCGAACATTTCACCCTTGCGGGCCGAGAAGCTCACCCCTTTGAGAGCCTTTACAGCTCCGTAAGATTTCGTTACATCCCTGACAATAATCGATTCCATTTACTTCTCATTTACAAACTGAAGCTCTCCGTACATACCGATTTTCAGGTAACCGTCATTCTTCACTCTGACCTTCAAAGCGTATACGAAATTTTCTCTCTCATCCTTTGTCTGAATGGTTTTCGGAGTAAATTCAGCCTTATCTGATATCCAGGAAATGACGCCCTCATACTCTTTTCTCTCTTTTTCCCCGAAATCTGCATATACTCTGACCTTATCTCTCAACTTTAATTTTGTGAGCTGACTCTGTGTCATATATGCCTTCAAAGTAATTGTATCCAGGTCTGCCACCTTGAAAAGTGGTTTTCCCACTGTGGTGAACTCCCCTTCCTCTGCATACTTTCCAATAATGGTTCCCTTAACGGGAGAATAGATTTTACAGCGGTTGATCTGATCTTCCAATTGCCTTATCTGAACCTCTATTGCAAAGCCTTCACTGTCTGCACTTGAATTGTTCCTTTGCATGG
>JAQVBQ010000072.1 GCA_028690215.1 Bacteroidales bacterium
TGGTTGAGTCATACGAGCTTGCTACAGGCGGATTCCCTGACTGGTCAGCATGGCACAACACAACCACAGGAACTACAGATACTCCTCCTTACAGCCAGCTTGAGGTACGTTTCCATGCTTCGATACTCTATAACGGTGCAACATGGAAAGGACGTACTATCCAGCCATACATTGGCGGACAGGATGGATGGGCATCATTCAAGGATGATCCTAACCCATCCGGAAAGACAGTTACAGGTTACTATCTGAGAAAGCTGGTTGACGAATCACACACTGACCTTAACTCAGTTCCCGGTACAAAGACACTTGTAGCTATAAGAATGGCAGAGGTTTATCTGAATCGTGCAGAGGCATGCTACAAACTTAATGATGTTCAGGGAGCCAACGCCGGTGTAAGGGCAATCAGAACAAGAGTAGGACTGCCTTATACTGATAAGAGCGGACAGGATCTCTTCAATGCAATCAGACAGGAGAGAAAGGTTGAGCTTGCATATGAGGGTCATCTCTACTGGGATATGCGTCGCTGGAGACTTGCACATATTGAATATTCAGGCCCTGACAGCCGTGTTCACGGACTCAAGATTGAGAAACAGGGTGCTAACTTCATATACACATATGTTGACTGTGATAAAGAGGACCGTTACTTCCCTACAAAGATGTACAGGATACCGATGCCTGAGACTGAACTTGCAAACAATTCCGCAGTTCAGCAATATGAAGAGTGGAGATAACAAATAACTATTTAGAATCATGAAAAAGAAAATATTCTATTTTGTAGCTCTGCTCGGAATAATGAGCGGATGTCACAAACCAGAAATACCGGTAGCTAAAGATGCCGATCAGGGCTTAAACAGCGTTTCGGCACAATTTGCTACGGGAGAATACAAAAATGATGCGAATGCAAAGTTCACTGTTCAGGTTACAAATCCTGACCAGGAAGAGATACTGATCCCTATTCCATGGAACTATCCGGAAGAGACAGACAACAATACCGAGATAACAAACATGAGAATCACTGCAAATCTGGATGACAATGTAAGTGTTGACCCTCCATTGAGCAGCATGGACCTTACAAAGAAGAACTACATAACTGTCACAAAAGCTGACGGAACCAAGAAGGGTTACTATATTACAGGTGAGAGAAGAAAAAGCAGCAAGTGCGCCATTTCCAGCTTTGTTCTTGCTAATCCTCTCATAGTTGGTGTTATAGATGAAGATGCCAAGACCATCTCTCTCATCTCGGTTGACGATCTTGGAATGTCTACAGCTGAAGTATCAATCTCTTCACATGCCACTATATCTCCGGATCCTTCAGTAGCGAGGAGTTATGCAAACGATGTGACATTCACCGTTACAGCTCAGGATGGCACAACTGAGGCAACTTATACAGTTCAGAAGACAGTGCCTCCTAAGATTAACTATGGTTTCCGCACAGGTAGTGCAACTGAGCTCTGGGCAAATGACTTTAACCTCAAGTATGGCATAACCAATGGCGCAGGTAAGAACTTTACTCTTGCAGCGATGGGTACAAACCTTATATTGAGCGACGGTACACAGCAGTTCTACTTCAACAGTGCAACAGGTGAGAAGATCGGTAATATCGCAGGAAGTATGAGCCTCAGCGGTGGTGCAATTACATCTGACAAGGCAGGTAACATGTTGTTGTGTAACATTGCGGCTAAGAACGCAACATTCAATATCTACAAGACAAGCTCTGTTACAGAGACTCCAACGCTCTTTATATCAATGACATACAATATAGGTGTTGGTGTAAAGATGGGTGCAAAGATCAATGTACAGGGTGATATCAATGGCAACGCAATTATCTCTGTTCCTACATGGGCATGGGCTGCAACACCTTCACACCATGAGTTCATAAGGTGGGTTGTTACCAATGGCGTTCCGGGACCAGCAGAGGTGGTTTCTCCTACAAATATAGTAAATTGGAATTCAGGAAATTCTGATGTTCAATATGCATCAGCATCAACTGCAGGAAGGTACTTTGTTACAAGCTACAGCGGTATCGGAAACAAACTCGACGCTGTTGACGGAGCAACCAACACAGGAGTTGCAAGACTCGGTACTGCAACATGGGGAGCAAACTCGAACTTCAATGCAGTAGACGCAGTAGAGTTCAATAAGGCAACTTATGTAGCTGTATACGGAGGTATGCACTTTACTTACAGCCAGTGTGTGGGATATATGTATGATGTTACAACACTTGACCAGTTCACAGGATTGATCAACAACGCACCATCACTCGTATTCAATACAAATGACTATAGGTTCGGCTCTCCTGTCCTTGCATCAAGTGACATTCTCCTAATACCTTCACCTGATGGTTACAAGCTCAGACTATACTACACAGACGGTAACTGCAGGAGCTTGGTTGCATGGGAATTTGACTGTATTGACAAATAGATTTTAACTTTGTGAATATTTCGGTATCCTCATAAAAAGAGGATACCGGAATAATCACTTTTTTACAAGAAAAACATTTATGAAGGACACCCTCAGATTTTTAAGTACTGTTCTTGTTCTGGTAATAATGACCGGATGTGGGTTATCGTCATGTGACAAGAAATCCTCTACACCCGATTGGGAGTGGAATGACACTACAACAAACCCGAACGCAAAAAAACCACGTTACCTTTGGGTAGACGCAGCAGCGAATTTCCCCGATTTTGCCAATAGCGTCGAGAATATTACACGGGATTTGACCATTGCAAAAAACACAGGCTTTACAGATATAATTGTAGATGTCAGACCAACGACAGGTGATGTGCTTTTCACGACAGATGCAGTTGATCAGGTTGCCTATCTCGGAGCCTGGGTAAACGGTACATATTCGAGAGTAGAACGTACTGCTACTTTTGATTATCTGAGAGCATTCATAGATGAAGGACATAAGCTGGGACTGAAGATCCATGCCGGATTCAATACTATGGTCGGCGGGAATACATCTTCGCTGGGCTCTCAGGGAGTTGTTTTCAGAGACAATGTTAAAAAACTCTGGACAACAGACCTTAACCGTACAGGTGGTATTGTGAACATCATGAACACAAGTAATAATGCAAAGTTCTTCAACCCTGTGAGACCGGAGGTGCAGAATTATCTCCTCTCAATACTTGAGGACCTTGCCGCTTACCAGGATCTTGACGGCATAGTGCTTGACCGCTGCCGCTTTGATGGTTATGACAGCGATTTTTCAAGCTACACCAAGACAAAATTTGAAGAGTACATAGGAGCAACGGTTACCAACTTCCCGGCATCTGTAATACCTCCGGGAACAGCAGTGGGCAAGATAGCGACTCCATACCCTACATATTACAAACAGTGGCTTGAGTTCAGGGTAAAGACCATTCACGATTTCATCGTAAAGGCAAAATCCAAGGTAAAGAGCGTTAATCCGGATATTAAGTTTGGCGTATATGTGGGTGGTTGGTATTCAACTTATTACGATGTAGGAGTGAACTGGGCGAGTCCTAAGTACAACACTTCCGGTGCATACGGATGGGCTACTTCAAACTATAAAGAGTACGGCTATGCGGATCACCTTGACTTTTTGCTGATAGGAGCATATGCTGCGGCTAACAGAGTTTATGGATCTACCGAGTGGACAATGCAGGGTTTCTGCACCAAGGCAAAAGCCGTAACGATGGGCGATGTGCCTATTTCAGGCGGACCTGACGGAAACTCATTCTATCCGAGTGCCGTGCCTGCAGGGACTGATGTTGCCCTGGCAATATCAAACTCGGTTGATGCGTGTATCAATGCCGGAGACGGTTATTTCTTCTTCGACATGATTCATTTGAAACAGAACAACCAATGGCAATATGTCAAAAACGGAATTGACGCAGCCATTGCAAAAAAATAGAGAAAGAGAATGAAAAAGCAATTGTTTTTAATCATGCTTGCCATGCTGTTTGCAGGAGCGGTCTCAACAGAGGCACAGGCACAGAATAAGGGCACGGAGGTTAAGTTCAGGGGGGCATATTATGACCAGAGAAGGGCAGCCCACGATCTTGAGGGTATTCCTGAAGGGGCGGTCGTATTTTTAGGTAACAGCATTACAGAGCAGGGTTGGTGGAACATGCTTTTCAAGACAAAGAACATTGTGAACAGAGGTATCGGTGGGGATAACGCATATGGCATACTTGACCGCCTTCCTGACATACTGAAGGCAAAGCCGTCAAAAATGTTCCTTATGTGTGGCATAAACGACATCTCGCTTAATATTCCCAACGACACAATCGTTGCAAATATCCGCAAGATGGTGAGGATGACCAAGAGTATGGCCCCTCAGTGTAACCTGTATGTAGAGAGTGTTCTTCCGATAAATGAGACTAGATTGGTATACACAACCGTAAAAGGAGACAATCCGACCGTGGATGAGCTGAATTTAAAGCTAAGGACTATGTGTAAGGAGGAGGAAGTCGGTTTTGTGGATATAGCATCTCTTCTCAAAGATGAGAAAGGGGAGCTGAGGCTCTCATTGACCAAGGATGGGTTACATCTCCATCCTGAGGCCTATATGATATGGGCAAAAGAGTTTAAGAGACTCAAGTTGTTAAAATAGAAAAATCAGTAAGATGAAAATCAAAGGAACTTTCCTCGATGAGATAAGCCATGACATACCGCATCAGAATTGGGGAGAAAAGGAGTGGGACAAAGACTTTGAATATATGAAGGAGGCCGGCATCGACACTGTAATCCTCATCAGGAGCGGTTACAAGCGTTGGATGACCTATCCTTCCGAAGTTCTTCACAAAGAGGAGGGGTGTTATATGCCACCGGTTGATCTGGTGGAGATGTTCCTCAGATTGAGTGATAAATGGAATATGAACTTCTATTTCGGGCTCTACGATTCAGGCAAGTATTGGGCCAACGGGGAGTACGAGCAGGAGGTAAGAATAAATAATAAGGTGATTCGTGAAGTCTGGGAAAAATATGGACATTACAAATCATTTGCAGGCTGGTATATCTCTCAGGAGTGCAGCCGCAAGACAGGAAAGATAATAGACCTCTATGCAAGTCTCGGTCGTTATTGCAAGGAGGTTTCCAGAGGGTTACCGACAATTATCTCACCATACATTGACGGATCAAAAAACCTAAGCCAATACACTAATGCAACGACCAGAGGAGAGGGCGTCTCACTTTCGGAGCATGAGCGGGAGTGGGACGAAATCTTCTCAGGTATTAAAGGAGCTGTTGACATAGTAGCTTTTCAGGATGGCCATGTCGAGTATGATGAGCTTGTCGATTTCCTTAAAGTAAACAAAAAGCTTGCAGACAAATACGGGATTGAGTGTTGGACAAACTCGGAGACCTTTGACAGAGATATGCCTATAAAGTTTCTTCCTATCAAGTGGGAAAAGCTGCTCCTAAAGATGGGGCTGGCTCAACAGGCGGGCATAGAGAATGCAATCACATTCGAGTTCTCTCACTTCATGAGTCCTCAATCAGCCTATCTGCAGGCAGGTCATCTATATGACAGATATGTCGAGTATTTAAAAAAATCAGAAACAAAGAATTAAATATGGATTTCAAGCAAATGGCCCATCTTTACAAAGATGAGCTTCTTAACAATATTCTCCCGTTTTGGTTGGAAAAATCACAGGACAAGGAGCTTGGGGGATATTATACATGCTTAGGCAGGGAGGGCAACGTATACGACACTGATAAATTTATTTGGTTGCAGGGGAGAGAGGTTTGGCTGTTCTCCATGTTATATAATAATCTTGAAAAGAGAGCGGAATGGCTCGAATGTGCCATTCAGGGGGCGGAGTTCCTTAAGAAATTCGGACACGACGGCAATTACAACTGGTATTTCTCGCTTACAAGAGAGGGTAAACCAATTATTCAGCCATACAATATATTCTCATACACTTTCGCTGCCATGGCTTTTGCGCAGCTTGGAAAAGCCACCGGCAATGAGGAGTATGTCCATATTGCTAAGACAACTTTCGACAGGATTCTTGAAAAGATGGACAACCCTAAGGGAGTCTGGAGCAAGGCCTATCCGGGCACAAGGGATCTGAAGGGATTCTCACTTCCGATGATTTTGTGTAACTTGTCACTCGAAATAGAGCATCTGCTGGATAAGTCACTGTTGGACCAGACAATTGAGACCTGTTTGAACGAGGTGATGAATGTCTTTTACAGAGAGGAGCTTGGTCTTGTTGTCGAGAATGTGACTCTTGACGGAAAGCTTTCCGACTCATTCGAGGGTAGGGTCATGAATCCGGGACATGCACTCGAGAGTATGTGGTTTTTGATGGATCTGGGAGTAAAGCTCGACAGGAGAGATATAGTTGATAAGGCTGTCCAGATTGCCTTGAGAACTGCCGATTACGGATGGGACAAGCAGTACGGTGGTATCTTCTATTTCATGGACAGGAAGGGTTATCCGCCTCAGCAGCTTGAGTGGGATCAGAAGCTTTGGTGGGTACATATTGAGACATTGATTACAATGATAAAGGGTTATCAGCTCACAGGTTCGAAGGAGTGTCTGGATTGGTTCTCAAAAATTCATGACTACACATGGGAGCACTTCAAGGACAGGGAGCATCCGGAGTGGTTCGGCTATCTGAACCGAAGGGGAGAGGTTCTGTTGGATCTCAAAGGAGGAAAATGGAAAGGGTGTTTCCATATCCCAAGAGGTCTTTACCAGATAAACAAAGTTTTGGAAACCTTATAAAGAGCCATATATGAAAAGAGTTGCAGGAATAATCCTTCTGGCAACCCTCCTGATAGCGTCCCAGACGTTACTTGCAGAAAGTATCAAGGGAAGGGTGACAGGCAATCAGAGACCTCTTCAGGGAGTCGTTGTTACCGATGGTAAGAACTTTACGGTAACCGGTAAAAAGGGAGAGTACACACTCGAGTGTGCCGAGGATGCACGTTTTGTGTACATCTCGACACCATCCGGATACAGTGTTCCTCAATCGGACAATACTCCGGCTTTTTACATACCATTGAAAGAGATCCGTAAAAGTTACGACTTCGCGCTTGAGAAAAAGAGTCAGGACGATACCAGACACGGCTTTATAGCAATAGCCGATCCTCAGATATATGCTGCAAAGGAGGTTCCTCTGCTGCAGGAGGCCGCGGTTGATATAAAAAAGACAGCAGAGTCATACAAGATGCCTTTTCACGGAATCTGCTGCGGAGATATTGTCTCTTATGACCATGGGCTCTATCCGAGATACAAGGAGATAATTTCCGGAACAGGCCTCAGTTTTTTCAGTGTCATGGGCAACCACGACATGGTAAACAACGGACGCTCTTTCGAGACCACCTTCGACAAGTATGAGGAGTCCTTCGGACCGGCATATTACTCTATGAATGTGGGAAAGATACACTATGTTTTTCTCGATGATAACTTCTATGTCGGTAGGGACTATTTTTACATAGGGTATCTCGATGAGAGGCAGTTTGCATGGCTGGAGAGAGACCTTTCTTACATAAAGGAGGGGTCGACAGTTGTGCTGGTGATGCACATTCCTACCACTACAAGTATCGAAGACAGGAAAACGTTCAGTTATAAAGAGTCCGGTGCCACTATGGCAAACAAGACCGCTCTCTATAAAATGCTTGCTCCTTACAAGGCACATATAATCTCTGGTCACACCCATACTGCCGCAAATCAGCAGATAAACGCAAATATTTTTGAATACAATCTGCCGGCTTTGTCCGGGGCATGGTGGCAGGGATCACTCTGCACCGACGGTGCTCCGAAGGGTTACGGAGTCTTTATCGCAGACGGGAATGAGCTTTCATGGCACTATCGTTCAACAGGCGAGAAGGAGAGCTATCAGATGAGGCTTTACACAGGTAGTGATGACAGCTCCTTTGAGGGTTATGTTGTTGCCAATATATGGAACAGCGATCCTTCATGGAGGGTTGAGCTTTATGAGGATGGTGTCAGCAAAGGGGCTATGGAGAGGTTTTCGGCCTATGATCCTGCGGCAAAAGCGATGTACGCTGACAGGGAGAAGCTGGAGCACAAGTGGATCTATCCATCTGTCTCGGATCACTTTTACAGGGCAAAGCTCAACCCTCAGGCCGGAAAGGTTGAGGTGGTTGCTGTTGACCGTTATGGAAGAGAGTACAGAGAGGCTCTGCCGCAATCTTACGATGTCGTGATCATTGGCGGAGGAACCAGCGGGACGACTGCAGGTATAAAGGCTGCAAGGCTTGGAGCTCGGACACTCATTGCCGAGGAGTTCGGGTGGCTGGGTGGAATGCTTACATCTGCCGGTGTGAGTGCTTTTGACGGAAATTACAAGCTCAAGGGAGGATTCTGGGGAGAGCTTAGAGATTCACTGAGTAGCTATTATGGCTCGGAAAATGCGTTGAAGACAGGGTGGGTGAGCAACATCCTCTTTGAACCGTCGGTTGGTGCGAAAATTCTGAAAAATATAGCCTCCCGGGAGAAGAACCTGGAGGTAAGATTCAACACTACCGCAGGCAGCATTTCACGTGAGAATGGCATCTGGAAGATAGCCCTGAATGTCAACGGCAAAAATGAGATTGTTGAGGC